>CAMFJO010000030.1 GCA_945956945.1 uncultured Legionellales bacterium
ATATGAGCGTGTCTAACAGGTTGCACCAATCGGAAACTATTCTGCACATTGTGTTTGCGCTCTTTAAGATTCAATTCGCTTTGCGGTTTGTTATAACGATGGCGTTGCAAGCGAATGTTATCCATGGAAATAGCCATTTGATGACAAATGGGGCGTGCTATTTCAATAACCTGATTGTAGCCGCGTTGTCGCAAGCGCCGCGGGTGCAAAGGCATGGGTAATATGCTTTGTGGCCAGGGCATGGTTCTTTGTGTTGCCAAAGTATGCGATAATAATTGACCCAGTAAACGGCAATGGATGAAGCTATTCTCGAATTTGGCGGCATGGATCCAATCGCTGATAGGGGAAGTATAATGGAACAAAATAGTGCTCAATTGTTGATAAGCGGGCTTGCTTAAACAGCGTGCACAATAAGGTTGTGCCATAGGTAGCGGTGTTGCACAGCGCGCACAAGCGGATTTATTCCAAGGTAATACATTAAAACAGTCTGGGCACAAATGATCCAGGGGCCAAGTGGCGGCGACGACTTGCAGGCAAATGAGGCAGCGCGTAGACCATAATTTTTTTAACATACGGTGATAACATCGAGGATTGGATTTTTATAGTATATACTTAATATACTTCAAGATGCGAACTAGAAAATTTTAAGCAATAGCCTCAAGGGCTGTCTGCCCTGTTGTCAAACACGCCGTGAATACCTCCCTGTAGGCTCGGGCGCCGCATCCATGCGGCGCACGGTTTGACACCTAGGGACAGCCAGCTCTTTGAGGCGTCTCATTCAGTTCTGTGGCTTAACTTCGTATTTTAAATGTGGCCGCTGTATAACAAAAATATATGAGAAAATAGATTATGAAACAGACACTTTATTCTCTTGATCCACAGCGTATCCAGGCTGATTTTCAGCGGCATACGACTTTAAATAATTATCACAAAGCGATTAGCACTGCTTTAGATGAAACTTTGTTCCAGCGTGCGACAGCATTAAATTTGCAGCCAGAACGCATTGTCAATTTAACGGCAGGGCAGAGTATTTTGACAGAAATGTTAACAGGGTATTATTCACAGGCTAAAGTCACTGCTATCGATTATATGCCTTTGCAATTAGCCTTAGCGCCATTGCCTATTTCTACCCATTCTGTGGATATGGTTTTTTGTCCCATGATGCTGCATTGGTGTGTTGCACCTGAAGAAATGATGCAAGAAGTACAGCGTATTTTAAAACCGAATGGGGTGTTGTTGTTTTCTGTGTTAGGCCCTGATTCTTTACTAGAATTAAGACAAGTGTTACTCACTTTAAGTGACAAACCCTATATTCCTGTTTTTACGGATATGCACAACTGGGGCGATCTATTACAAAACTTAAAGTTTAAAAATCCCGTGGTCGATGTGGATTATTTTACCGTGTATTACCCTGATTTTTCGCAACTGATGTTAGCTTTACGCTCCCAAGGTCCCACTTATTTTTTGAAAGAGATGAATAAAGGCTTGATCACACCCCGCCAATGGCAAAATTTAGAACAAATGTATGCGGCTTATAGGGATGAACAGGGCTTGGCTTTAACGCTAGAAGTTGTGTATGGCATTGCTTTTGGGCCTGCTTTGAGGTCAGAAGAGGATTTATTGGCTCAAGAAACCAGTATCCCCCTGCAAAAAGTGCGGCGTAAGCTGCCCAAATCCTCGGATTAATGCTTTGACAGATCCTGTAAAAACAGGTAGAATCCTTGTCAATTTTATAGAATACATCAGGAGCACATTATGGCTGTACAACAAACGCGCAAATCGCACTCCAAAACAGGGATGCGCAGAGCACACGATTTTTTAACAGGTCCTTCTTTGTCCAGCGATCCGACAACGGGTGAGTTGCATCGACGTCATCATGTCACGAAAGAAGGCTATTATCGTGGTAAAAAAGTCTTAGAAACCAAAGCCTTAGATGTAGACAGCGAAGAATAGTCAGGATCATCCTACAGGATGTTTAACTATCTACTCCGATCTAGTCATACGAAAAACCCCCTATTTGGCGTCTCTGGCGCCTAAATAGGGGGTTTATGCAATAAACAGGAGCGAAGCGCCCCATGTCTGCACCCGTCACAGTAGCCTTGGATGCCATGGGCGGCGACCATGGGCCGCGTATCATTGTCCCTGCAGCACTAACGGCTTTAGCATCTTATCCGCAGCTTTCTCTCATTTTAGTGGGAGATGAAGCGGTACTAAAACCCTTACTTCATAAAAAACAATACGATAGTCATCGTTTACGCGTGCACCATGCGAGCCAATCTGTGGCCATGGATGAGCTGCCAGCTCAAGCACTGCGTTATAAAAAAGACTCTTCGATGCGTGTGGCGCTGAATCTGGTTAAAGAAGGCGCTGCTCAGGCTTGCGTGAGTGCAGGCAACACAGGGGCTCTATTGGCAACGGCTCGCTTTGTATTAAAAACACTGCCAGGTATCGATCGACCTGCCTTAATTGGCTTGATGCCCACTGCTGTAAACAGTACTACCATGGTGCGAGTGCTTGATTTAGGCGCTAATATTGATTCTACTCCCCTGCATTTATTGCAGTTTGCCGCTATGGGACATATTGTGTCACATGCCATTGATGGTGTGGCAAAGCCGCGTATCGCTTTACTGAATATTGGTGAAGAAGAGATTAAAGGAAATGAAGTGATTAAAAATGCGGCGAAATTAATTGCGGCACAGGCTTCATTACATTATGTGGGTTTCATAGAAGCCAATGATTTATTTGCCGCTAAAGCCGATGTGATTGTCTGCGATGGTTTTATCGGCAATATTGCTTTAAAAGCCAGCGAAGGCACGGCATCGATGCTATTACAATTTTTTAAACGCGCTGTTAAAGAAAGTCTCTTGGCCCGCTTGGCAATCCCTTTTTTGTTACCTGTGTTGACTAAAACCAAAAAACATTTCGATCCAGCACGTTATAATGGTGCTTCCTTATTGGGTTTAAATGGCGTGGTGATCAAAAGCCATGGTAATGCGAAAGAAGTTGCTTTTAGGATGGCCATTGTGCAAGCCTTAAAACAAGCTGAACAAGATGTCCCTTTGCAAATTGCCAGTCGTGTCGAGATGACCTTGGCAAATACACAAGACAATGATGTGGAGAACAGAGATGATCTATAGCCGTATTGTGGGAACAGGCAGTTATTTACCAAAAAGAGTGGTGACGAATGATGAGCTGGCTCAAACAGTTGATACCAGTGATGAATGGATCGTCAGTCGTACCGGTATTCGTGCACGTCATATGTCCAATGCAGAAGAAACTTCTTCTTATATGGGGTATCAGGCCAGCTTGCGGGCTTTAGAAGCAGCCAAACTCAGTGCGCAGGATCTGAATATGATCATTGTAGCGACCACCACACCCGATAAAGGTTTACCGAACACAGCGTGTTTATTGCAAGAGCGTTTGGGTATCACCGATATTCCTGCATTTGACATAACCGTAGCTTGCGCTGGTTTTGTGTACGCCTTATCTGTTGCCGATCAATACATTCGTACGGGTATGGTGAAAACCATATTAGTCGTCGGTGTGGATGTATTAACGGCGGTGACCAATTGGCAAGATCGCAATACCTGTGTTTTATTTGGCGATGGCGCCGGTGTGGTTATTTTACAAGCTGCAGATAAACCCGGTATCGTCTCGACACACTTGCATGCTGATGGTCGTCAGAAAGATAGTTTGTATATTCCTAGCTTGTTACCAGGGCAGCGTTGTGAGGATGAGTTGCCCTATATTCATATGGAAGGCAAGGAAGTATTTAAGTTTGCGGTCAAAGCATTAGGACAAGTCGTAGAAGAAATCTTGGCGGCGAATGGACTTAATCAAGATGCGATTGATTGGCTTATCCCGCATCAAGCGAATTTACGTATTATTACCGCCACAGCTGAAAAATTAAAATTGCCGATGGATAAAGTCGTGGTGACGGTGGACAAACACGCCAATACCTCTGCGGCATCGGTGCCTTTGGCATTGGACGAAGCGGTGCGGGATGGGCGGATAAAACGTGGCCAGACGTTATTGCTAGAGGCCATTGGAGGCGGGTTTGTCTGGGGTGCTGCTTTAATTATCTATTAGTAATTACTGATAGGCATGTTTTAAGCTCAAGGTGTGCCGTTGCCGGAGTCAAACACGCCGTGAATACATCCGTGTAGGCTCGGACGCCGCATCCATGCGGCGTACGGTTTGACTCCTTGCAACGGACACATCTTGAGCCCAAGATTTTATTTTCTAATTATTTTTTTGAAGCAATCTTAATAGATACTGTTAAGATGGTACAATAGTTAACGCGGAGTGGCACCTGATGAGGGTCCCCGACGCTAAGCCTGCACGAGCACGACGGGGTCATCACGGTGACAGGACCCCGCGAGCTAAAATTTATTAATTAGCTGGAGATACTATGGAAAAATACGCAATTCTATTTCCGGGTCAAGGATCTCAATCGGTTGGCATGTTAAATGCTTTTGAAGTCGATTATGCACCCGTATTGAGCGATGTATTTAAGCGTGCATCTAAAACATTAAACGAAGATCTGTGGGAGATTGTCAGTCAAGATTGCCGGGGGTTATTGGATCAAACGCAATACACTCAACCTGCTTTATTGGCAGCTTCTTATGTTCTGTGGTGTATTTGGCAGAAAACAGCCAAAACCAAACCTAGTTTTTTAGCTGGCCATAGTTTGGGTGAATACACCGCCCTGGTGTGCGCTGAAGCTTTATCCTTTGAAGATGCGATTGCGCTCGTGAATCTGCGTGGTCGTTTGATGCAAGAAGCGGTGCCTGAAGGTGTAGGTGCGATGGCCGCCATTGTAGGTTTAAGCGATGAGGCAGTGGTTAACTTATGCAAGCAGATAGCTGCTAAAGCCGGTATTGTGAGTGCGGCGAATTACAATGCCATAGGGCAAGTCGTGATCTCTGGTTATCATGAAGCAGTGCTATTGGCCGTCGAAGAAGCTAAAATCCAGGGTGCAAAAATTGCAAAGGTATTGCCTGTCAGTGTGCCTTCACATTGTGCGCTGATGAAACCGGCTGCTGAAGCTTTGGGGGATGCTTTAGAGCGTATTGCCTTACACGCACCACGTTACCCCATTATTCATAATGCGACAGTCGATATGGTTGAACATCCTGATGATATTCGTCAGCGTTTGGTAGAACAATTGTATCAGCCAGTACGTTGGGTGGAAACGGTACAGCGTTTAGTCGCTGAAGGGGTGAG
Organism: uncultured Legionellales bacterium; assembly: GCA_945956945.1. Taxonomy (GTDB): domain Bacteria; phylum Pseudomonadota; class Gammaproteobacteria; order UBA1113; family UBA1113; genus VFKP01. The sequence goes on from CAMFJO010000030.1 coordinate 5,227, forward strand.
CCTGGCCCTAGAATGCGGCCCGGGTAATGTATTAACCGGATTGAATAAACGGATTAATACTGATTTGAAAAGCATCGCATTGAAAGATCCAAATAACCTAAAACAGGAGACCCAATCATGAAGAGTTTAATAGGAAAAGTTGCTTTAGTTACCGGGGCAAGCCGTGGTATAGGACACGCGATTCTATTGGGTTTGGCCGATATGGGTGCGACTGTGGTTGGTACAGCAACCAGTGAGGTAGGAACGCAAACGATCACCACCGCATTGGCTGCCAAAAATTATGTCGGCGGCGCTGTTGTCATGGATGTGCGTGATGACGATTCAGTGGCTAAGGCACTGGCAATGGTAGAAGAAACCTATGGAGCGCCTGCCATTGTGGTGAACAATGCGGGTATTACAGCAGATAATTTATTTTTGCGGATGAAAATGGAAGAATGGCAAGCCGTGATCAATGCCAATTTAACCGCCTTATACCGTGTTACGAAACCCTGTTTACGCGCCATGTTAAAAGCACATTGGGGTCGTATTATCAATATCAGTTCCGTATCCGGGATTGCGGGTAATCCCGGTCAGGCAAATTATGCCGCGGCTAAAGCAGGGATGATCGGTTTTACCAAGGCTTTAGCTATTGAAGTGGCTAGTCGCAATATTACAGTGAATGCGATTGCCCCTGGTTTTATCGGCACGGATATGACCAGCGCCTTAACCGAAGAACAACAAACCCAATTGAAAACCACCATCCCCATGCAGCGTATTGGTACGCCTGAAGAGATTGCTGCTGCGGTGTGTTTTTTAGCAAGTCCCAGTGCCAGTTATATTACGGGTGAAACCTTGCAAGTCAATGGCGGCATGTACATGCAATAGAGCTTGTGGATACTAAGAGCTTAGAGTTCTGGTATTGATTGGAATTAAGCGGGTTTCTTTTGATAATCGCAACGTGTTTTATCGCCCGTTATGGTACAACGGTATTGTGGTTGTTGCCAGTAAGAACAAACATTTGTAAATTGATCACCAGATGCGTAGTATTGCATTGCCAATTGACGACTGGAAACATTAAAAAGTTGGCCTGGCGCCATGGCCTCTAGATAAGTGCGGTTAGTGCTTAATTCTGTCGCCTGAGAGGCTAGAGAACGAGATGATGTGGTATACCAGGTAAATTGCTTGTTGGTGACCGCATCCGGTTTTAATAGACCTTGTAGTGTAGACAAGGTGGTTTTGTTAATGGTGGGTGAAAATTGTGTGCTGACGCTTAAAACAGGAACGTCTCCTTTAACATTTATCGTATAAGTATAAGCTGCGGGACCATTTTGCTTGACGCCAAAAGCATTACCCACTAATTGTGGTGTGGTAATGTAAGTAGCCAAAGTAGGCGTTAGAAGAGCACTGCCTGAGCTTGGCGCAGGGACTATGGTTGGGTTGGTGTAGAGATCGATAGAATAGCTAGCGTATTGGGTTAAAAGATAATAACAATTAACGGAATAATACTGTTCCAATGCATGGCCCAACAAGATGACGCTGTTTTGGATTTGTGCCGCTTTGCGCTTAAACACAACTTTTTGATATTGTCCTATACCTAAGGTTACTCCCAAAAGAATGAGAGCGACGACAAGCATTGTTTCCAGCAGCGTGACGCCTTTAAAGCGATTGTATCGATATGCATTTATCATGTATTAGCTCGTGTGCAACGTATAAAATAAGCAAGCCAATTGTATTCTTCGGGAAGAGAGTCGCTTGTTGGCGGTACCTTACTCACGCTATAACTGTAACTAGAATAATTTGTAGCGCTTTGGATGGTTTGTCCTAAATAAACATCGAGGTAATTGCTCACACTTGAGGTGGTGACCACACTGTCGGTACTGGAGAAGAGACGAGCGGATGTACTATCATAACCGCCGTACTGATAACCATTCCACGAGCTGGTTTTCGCATCATTTTGCAGGTAATTGCGATATACTGTATAAAACAGATCAAGGCGAGCACATTTTTCGCTGCCACCAGGACCGTATTTCAGCATGTTAATGCGAATACAGGTGGGCGGAAAAGTACCGCCGTTAGTAAGGCTACCACTTCCGGTATAACTGGTATTGGTACCCGTTTTGTTGCCATTAGCATCCCAACCGTAACAAGGTTTAGCGGAAGAAGCGGTATTGAGATTGACGGACTGTATCAAACCCATGTCAATGATTTTCGAATAGCGATCGTTAGCAAAGATCGTATTGGGATCTTTTTTAGTATTATCAATACTTAAATAACTGCCTATACCAATGCCGTTGACCTCTGGGCTATCTGTACTGTAG
>CAMFJO010000031.1 GCA_945956945.1 uncultured Legionellales bacterium
GCTCTTATTTATTGGGTCAAACTATATATTTTCAGAACATTATGGCTACAGAAAAATTACCACGGGATTTTTATCTATCCTCGTTCCATTTTCAGTTTTATCTATTATTGGAAGCAGTTTTTTATCTACAAAAATTTCATCAACATTGCATCGACTAGAAAATATTATAAATGACTTTGTTGAGACTGATAGCATGAATATTTCTGGGTTGAAGAAACAAATGGAGATTATAAATAACAAAAATCTCAAAAAAGAAGATGGCGAGAAATTTAAAATATATGAGGTGGAAAAATTGAGTCAATTTATTATGAACTCAATAAATGAATTGCAATTAGCAACGCGAATAAAAGCCGAGTTCCTTATGAACATGTCTCACGATTTTAGGACGCCAGCAAGTGGTATTTATCATATGTCTCGGGCAATTTATAAGAGAATAGATGATACTGAATTAAAAAGATTGCAAAAATTGATTGTTGACTCGTCTGAACAATTAATGATTTTTCTTGAAGATGTATTAGATTACTCCAGACTGAATAGCAACAAATATGAATTATACATTAAAAATATTAATATTACAGACATCATTAACGAAGTTGTTTTATTTGTTTCTGCTAAAGTAAAAGAAAAAATGTTAAGTATTGATTGTCATTATCCAGATTTACCCATTAATTATAATGGCGACAGAGTAATGATTCATAGAATTATCCTCAATATTGTATCTAATGCAATTAAATTTACTCATTCGGGAGGAGTCACTATTTTTGCTAATATAGAAGAGCTTGAACAAAAAAAATGGGTAGTGATAAAAGTAAAAGATACTGGTATTGGTATTGATGAAATTCACCACAAATCAATATTTGAACCATTTTCTCGTGTTGAATCTCCTGAAGTAGCCAAGTATCCCGGAATTGGTCTCGGATTGAGTAATGTTCTTTTAATGTTGAAAAAACTAGGTGGGAAGATCACGATTGAAAGTAGCGTAAATAAAGGTTCAATATTTAGCATATTACTTCCTGTTGAGTCATAAGCCAAAAAGTGATGATTAGCTGCTGCTAATCAGATGCAATTGAAAAATATTTTTCGATGTATTTACAATTTTGAGAGTACAAAGTTCCCTACTATTTTCCGCTCAAATTCTGACCGCATTCTATCGGGATTTTTCTATTAAAAGGTAGGCTACACTTACCGAAATCCCCCTCACATCCGCTGCTTCAATTCTTGTTTTGATGCTAAGAACCTGATAACTATCCGGTTTATGTATTAGCATGGAATGTTACAAAAAGATGAAAATACACAATAACATGTTGAATAAATTTGGGAATTTTTAAGTTAATTTAGTGAATGACAATCGCTTTTCCATGTGTGATAATAATTTTAGCGCTGATGATTAAACAGTAAATTTAGGGAATCGGCTAAGAGGGAGTTTAGGCCGAATTATAAATCGCAAATTATTTTTACAGGCGTAGTAAATTTTTATTTTTCAAAAAATAGCGATAAAAGGGAGATAAAAATGGATTTAGACTTATTGGAAGATCTTTCCTTAACCACCCACACCGCCATTTTAACTTTGGAGCGTTTAGGTGTAGACCCGGATCAGGCGCAAATTGACATCATGGAAGCGATCGTATTGATGGTGATTGATCCTAAAAGAGTAAACTCCAAAACCATAGAGCGATGTGTAGGCAAAGATAAATTAGCTGGTTTATTTTTGTACCTAAAAAATAAAGAATTGCGAAGGATTTTCCACGAGTGTATTTGTTAACCCTAATTTTGGAGTAATTCTATGGATTGTCCTTCACTTTGCAGCAGCGAGCTTTTTTATAGGAGTTCTGGCAAAAAATATCCAGATTTGATACCCCATCTTTTGGATCCTAAAGTCCATGAGCTGTTGTTGAATCCAATGGGTTTATTTTGCGCCAGTTCTAATGATTATGTGAGCCTACCATTAAAAGAGCAGATGCTGTTTTTAATGTCTGAGATTTTGCGTATACACGACCCTAAACACGGCACAATAATAAACCACAGCTTTTCTTTAAAGAAAAAAAGCTGTGGTTTGTTCAGGTTAGATCATGCTGCCCAAATGGGATTTTATAGAGAGGGTGTATTGGATTTGAGCATTGCTGGTGACAAGAATGGGCTTTTGTATGTATATACCCCCGACAACAAAATATATCTTAATTATATTGAGTTTTATTATTATTTTGGTATTTTTAATTAAATATATTTTGCAAGCGATTTTCTCACCCCAGGAAGAAACTCAAGAATTCCCTGCACTGGTAGTATAGGAGTTTGCAGGTACATTTTGTGTAGAACTATAAGATAATTGCCCCTGAAAATCCATGGCATTTTTGTTTATTATCTCTAATTTTCCTTAGGGCTTGTTGACATTGAGCCCCTATTTAGCACCATTAGAAAGATGTACAATCACCGAAAGAACAAATAACACTAAAAAGATCGTAAAGATTACCCTTGCAATGCTAACCAGCCCTATCGCAATACCCGTAAAACCAAAAATAGCCGCAATGACCGCGATGATAAGAAAAGTAAAAACCCAAGCTAACATGATGTTACTCCTTTACAAAGCTAATAGATAACATCCAGTATAGCAGTTAAGACCAACACAGCAACTCTCACTCTAGACACCCAACCGCTTGCTCCTGTTTACAGAATACGTTATGCTCGTTCCTTATGAACACGCTCTCGCATCGGTTAAAACATAAAATAACCCATTTTCTCTGGGAATCTGATCCTGGGCACCTGCATTTGCGCCAAGGTTCTAGAACCTTGCTTGCCGCTACCCTCACCTTGCTAAGTTGTCCCTGGGCTCCCTTGTATACCCGTGTTTTGGCGTGTTTTGCCGCAGGCTTAGTGTGCCAAGGAATCAACAGCTTAAAAATAAGCGAACAGAAAACTACTTTTGGTATTGCCACATTCAGTTTATTGCTTTATTTCTCATTAGTGTCCTATGTGGATCCTTATCCTTGGGCGATTGCTCTAGTTACTGTTGGCGCTAGCTTTACGGTGTTTGCGGTGAGGAGTTTGGGGCCACGTTATGCGCTTTTTCCCTTGTTCGTGTGGATGATGGGATTTATTACCACACTTTTACCGGGCGCAACAGGTATTGCCTTCTTAGAACGGTTGCTGTGTGTTGGCATGGGATGTGGCATTTCTTTCCTCGTTTATTTTTATTGTCTGCCGCCACGACCTTTGCCTTATTTTTTTGAAAACATTCGTTATTTTACTATTTTAGTACACAACCGCACTTTGGCCTTAGAAAAACAATTGCAGCAAGCTATCCCTTTCAAGGGAAAAGAGAAATATTATCTACAATTGCGCCGTTCTTTAAGAAAATACTATTTACACAATCAAGAGATCCTGAGTTCTTTTGAAGTTCGCCACTCTACGCAAAAAGATCAATTGCTATCCTTATTGTCTACTCAATATTTGGCAGGAAAAGCCTTATTTTTACTCCAGGACAATTTAATTGTGTTAAGTGCAACGAGGTTAATGGCGCATGAATATTTAAAACAGGTCCTTCGCCAAGCTTTAAAAGATACCAGTGCTTTAGCCCAGTTGATTCAAGTAGATCCCAAGGAACGTGAAATCCGCTTATTGGCAAAAACGATGCCCTATCCTCAAAGTTTTAAAGATTTAAAAAATCTATTGGAACAATCCACGGAAGACATGAGCACACTCGTTCCCTTGTATCAGTTGAGCACCAGTTTAAATGAGCTACGTGACAGGCTCTTTGCCTTAACTGATGCTCCCAGACTCATGGCTGAGGAAACCGTCTATGCTCAATAATCCGCATTTACGTCTTGCCATACAGGCTGCTAGCGCTATGACTATTGCTATCAGTATTCAACATTTTTATCATTTTGAGCGTTCGTATTGGGCTGTTTTTACCAGTATGATTTTGTTTTCCCAAACCTTAGGAAGCAGCATTAAACGCGCTTTAGAGCGTGTTGCCATGACCATATTAGGCGGCGGCCTTGCCACATTATTGTATTTTGTCATACCCACAGAACATCTTCCCATTGTCAGTATCATTCTCTGTAGTGTATTTTTTCAGATTTGTTTTCTACAACGTTTTTATTTAGGATCCGCTTTTTTTGCGTCTGTTTTTATCGTCTTCTTTTTCGCCTTGATTCAAACCTGGAGTGTGCATTTACTGACAGTTCGTATTTTTGAGACTATTCTAGGTGCTTTAATCACTCTGGTATGCAGCTTTTTGATTTTTCCCATCAAAACAGAAAATACCTTATTGGCGAAAATCCCTTTATTCATAGCAGACGCCAAAGCCTTGTCGGACCAGATCTTGGAAACGCTGTTCTTTCCTAAAAACAATAGAAAAGAAATGCTGAAAAAAGCTGATGCGTGTCTATTGCTGTTGTCCCAATTAGATCAGGAATACATCCATTTAGGGTATGAATTGGGTCGTCACCATAGCAAACAAGAGATAAAAAGTCTGCTCAGGGCTTTAGGCCGTTTTTACCACCATCTAAGCAGCGTCGTTTCCTGGTTATCGCACCTTCAGGATAGAACTTTGTTTTTAGCCTTGAAGGACGAATTTCAGGCTTTGCTAACAGCAACTTTTCACGATTTAGACACGCTCAATACAGCGCTCACCCAAGAAAAGGCTATTGTATTTAGTCCTAACTTTTCAACACGCTATCAACTCCTGGAACAAAAAGCAGCTTTATTGCGTGAAGATCCTAAGTACAGCCGTATGGCCTGGCTAGATTACTTTGCCTTTTGTTCTTTTTTAAAAACGATGGATGATTCTTTAAAAATATTAGACACTTCACTATTAGAACATTCGTCTTCATTGAACGAATAAATAATTGTCCCGCAATGACGGCCCTTAAAGGGGCCCCTACTCAGATTCTTTAAGAATTCCATATAGATCGAAGGTATTTGGAAATATGGAGTATAAAGATGCACGATTATTTCTTCTCCTGTGGTACAATAAAAGTACTTGCTGAAACAATGTCTATTAAGTTTGGTTAAATCTCATTCTAATTGGGGGAGCAATTGAAATGTCTGTATTAACTTTGCGTTTTAAGTCTTTATTTCTAGTAAGCATCGGCATATTGGCTCTGCCAATTTATGCCAGTACAGCTTCTACGAAGATCCCTTATTGCAGTGCGGAGCAACTGGCCATTTATCAGATTGCTTCTGACCATCCCGGAATGATGAAATCCAGAACGCTCTATGGGGTCATTAATACGTCTCAAAAAAGCTGTCGTTTAAACGGATCTCCTGCAGCTTGGGGCATCCGAAACCAGGAGAAAATTTATCTTTCTAAAGTCGCGCAACAAAATGGCCCATCTGTCTTGGTAGAACCAGCCACTAAAGATTCTATTTCTTCAGATAAATTGGTATGGTTTTCTATCGATGGTAGCGCAGCGGTGGACGGTGCTCCTTTCAAGACAATACAGATCATGCTGCCAGGCATTGCCAATCATATTTATACCCTACCGTATAATGATTACAACGCTGTAGGCAATTCTCCTTCGCCATTGCAGAAAAACGCCGCTTTATGGGATGCCCTGGAAAATGACGCCTGCCCTGGATTCAGTGGCAAAGTATGGCCTATCTATTTTACCAAGACAGTCGATTGTGGTTAATCGCTTAAAATACTCCGGTTATCCCATTTATTTTAAGCATTTTTGCTCAAAATAGGTACCTCTTAAGCATTTTTATGGTATAATTAAGGTGCATAGGGGGCGACCTGGTTTCGACGTGGGTTGCAAAACCTAAGGCGCATGTCGAGGATGTAGCTTCACCTCGTAAATCAAGCTGCAACTTAAAGTAATCGCAAACGACGACGTACTTTTCGCTGCCGCTGCGGCCTAGTCCGCAGCTTGCTGCTTAAAACACAGCACAGCGCCAGCACCCTAGTCCGCCTGTGGGCTTCCGGTGAGGGTCATACCAATACAGGATCGCTGGCTAAATTGCCCTACTTAGCTGGTTAAATTTAGGGCCTCGCGGCTTAAGATCCTGCCGATTGGAGCTTAAGTCGTTAAATTAAATAATACGGCTAAACATGTAGTGCTAAGGGCGGAGAATTTACGGACGCGGGTTCAATTCCCGCCGCCTCCACCAATAGAAGATCCAATAATATCCAGCAAAGTTCAAAAACTCTTCTAATCGATCCTAAATGTAAAAACGTTAAAGCCACCGATAAGCCCTACAAGCTTACAGATGAAAAAGCACTGCACCTTGAAGTTATGCCCAATGACTCAAAATACTGACGTCTGTGAAAGATTTAAAGCAAAATGAATCTTGCATCTCTTTAAATATAAAGCTATAAAAAAACTTAAAAAGGGATTGACAATATATAACAGCCGTTTATAATGAACAGTGAGCGATACGAAATTGTTTCATAATGGTGACGGATCGCTTTACGATGGAGCCTACCTAGGAAAGGTAGGCGCGACGGTTAAGTGCGTCAACACCGCTCCGCCGCTAACCATCACAATCAACCGTAGGAGATTGTAACGGCTATGAACATATTAGCTCATGACCACGCGTTCGCACAAGGAAAATATAAGCCTCCAACCTATATTTTCGAACACTTTGTACGCATATTATTCAAGTATGCCAGTTTTTCAACATTGCCCTACTTTAGAACGTATTTAACCATACGTGATATGGCTGTGCGTGTGCGAGAAACGCCAAACTAGGTGGCTTTGTTTCTACCCTTAGGTTAGTTTAATCTTAAAATGGCTTAAGTAGGGGGACATGCTGCTTAGAGTTGCACTCGCAGACTGGAAGCCTTTGGCCTCTTGCGGCAATGAATGCCTATTTAAAACCCGTTAAGTAAGGGATTAGATGCCCGAAGCTTAAACGGTAGACTCAAGGTTAAATGTGCGGAAAGCTCCGCCATCCTTACTTTTTGGGCGCACCAGTTTCGTTAGGCTATTCTGAGGGGTTTGTTTGATGAGTGTCAGATCCCAGCGAGAGAATGGTTTATCGTTTTGAGTAATACGGTCTTGTGGTATGAAGATCACCTACCCTAAGATCTAATAGCCAGTATGGAACCATCGTAGGTCGGCTTGGGTTGGTAAATCCAAGTCGGCCACTTTAAAACCCTAAAAAATAATATATGGCCACATAGAACTTGTTTTGGTATAATAATCTGAATCGAATGGAGACATATACATGGCTGTACAAGACAATTCTCACAACATCCCCGCTAACATGGAAAAGACCTTTACTCCCTCTAAAAAAGAGAAATTCTGTGATTCAACAGCATTTCAAAATATTCTGGTTGATGCTGTAGCAACTGCTGGTGTTGTCAATAAGGCAGGGCCAGATCACAAGGGAATGAAGTATTATTTAGACATGGTAGATAGTGCCTTAAAAGAAGACGCTCGACCTATAGAAACTATGCTAATGACTCAGGCTTGTACCTTGGACTTATTGTTTAATCTGTCTCTTATACACATCTGACGCTGCCGACGACTAGTCGAGTGGAGTGGGAGGG
>CAMFJO010000032.1 GCA_945956945.1 uncultured Legionellales bacterium
GGGACGATATTCAGTCATAATCACGATAAAAAGAACCATCTGCAGACAAAAATCATAGAGTTTGTCACGCATTTAGAGGATAAGATAAAAGAATATGAAAAGAAAAAAAATAATAAAAAATCAGCGCATCTTAAAGAAGTAGGGTTAAAATTAAGAGAAATGATCAATGAACTCCAAAGCACCAAACAGCCTGGATGGGTGTGCGAGGGAATAATAAAAGAAATCCACTCCGCCATAGATACACACAATTTGGAAGGTAAGCCTTATTCCAGAACAATGGATATTCTGTATGAGAGTTTAGCGGAAATGCTGAATATTTATAATACGCATACCGTCGAAATGCACGAATATTATGATACAGTTGCTATGCATTCTTTTATCGACAAAGCGATTCACAAGCTGACAAAAGAAAATCAAGAAATGGCAAAATTACAAACTGCCATCGCTGAATTCGAAAACACGCTATCCGTTTTATCGATAGAAGCAAATGAAAACGGGAAAGAAGCAGAAGATAAATCACAAGAATGTGCCGAAAAAGTAGCGGCCATGGAAAAAATGGAAGCAATGCAAAAACGCTGGGCTTTTTTACAAGAACAGGCTTCTGAGCGAGCAAGAAGAATAGAGGCACTTCAAGCCCTAAAAGTAAAATTAACACCACCATGCGCAGTCGAAAGGGGCAAAATGCGTCACTCTAGATTGAGTGATCGTTCCACTAGCAGTGCTTCAGGCGTTTTTTCATTTTTGGGTAGCACCTCACCAAGTAGTGCTTCGTCGTCGAGTAGTGCTTCGTCGGCGAGCAGCGCTTCCTCCTCGAGCAGTTATGGCATGAACCGCCACTAACTGTTTGATTATTAAACACAACAGAAAGCGCATTGGTTAAAAAAGGAGGTTATTCCTCTCGCCATAGACACGTCCGCTCTCATCAGGTACAATTGGCCCCAGCATTCAGGGCAAAAAGCGGGAGCATACTGTGTTAAAAATGGCCATATTAAGCTTAACTGATGGAAGCTTTTTGGAAGCTTTTGTGTTAAATGAAGCCAATCCCGGAACCCACGATGTCGCTGTCTTATTTGACAATTTTAGTCGATTATTGAAAGTAAGGAGCGATCGCCATGCCTAAACGCACCGATATTCACACCATTTTATTGTTAGGGGCGGGTCCTATTGTTATTGGTCAAGCGTGTGAGTTTGATTATTCCGGTGTGCAGGCTTGCCAGGCTTTGCGCCAGGAAGGCTATAGAGTGGTGTTGGTAAACTCCAACCCAGCAACCATCATGACCGATCCCAGCATTGCCGATAAAACCTATATCGCCCCCATTCGTGCTAATGTCATTGAAAAAATCATCGCTGAAGAAAGACCTGATGCTATTTTACCGACGATGGGTGGACAGACTGCCTTGAATTGCGCCCTGGATTTAGCACGTGAAGGTATATTGGAAAAATATGGCGTGCAAATGATAGGGGCAACGCGCGAGGCAATCGATAAAGCTGAAGATCGCGATCTATTTCGCAAAGCGATGCAAAAAATTGGTTTGGAAGTGGCGCGTTCGGTGATAGCACACAGTTTGGAAGAAGCGTTACAGGTGCAGGCGCAATTGGGTTTTCCCACGGTGATACGCCCTTCTTTTACTTTAGGCGGAACCGGTGGCGGAATTGCCTATAACCGCGAAGAATTTATCGACATTTGTGAGCGCGGTTTTGAATTATCACCGACCAGAGAATTATTGATAGAAGAATCTCTGTTGGGATGGAAAGAATTTGAATTGGAAGTGGTACGCGATAAGCATGACAATTGCATTATTGTCTGTACCATCGAAAATCTGGATCCCATGGGTGTACACACCGGAGATTCTATTACCGTTGCGCCCGCACAAACGCTAACGGATAAAGAATACCAAGTGATGCGCGATGCCGCCATGGCAATTTTACGCGAAATCGGTGTGGAAACGGGCGGCTCGAATGTGCAGTTTGCGGTGAATCCGCTCGATGGTCGCATGATTGTCATTGAAATGAATCCACGAGTATCGCGTTCTTCTGCTTTGGCTTCCAAAGCAACGGGTTTTCCGATTGCTAAAGTTGCGGCTAAATTGGCAGTGGGTTATACGCTAGATGAATTGGCGAATGAAATTGTTGAAAGAGTGATACCTAGCACCAGCACACAACAAAGTGACAGCTTGAAAGACGAAACTGCGGTATCCACAGTATTTCAAGATGCAGCGAGGCGTGTGCGCGGACGAGCAGCTTCGTTACCAAATACGTACATGAGCAGCGAGTCAAGCACACAACAAAGCGGCAGCTTGAAAGACGAAGGATACATGCCGGCTTCGTTTGAACCGACGATTGATTATGTTGTCGTTAAAATCCCGCGCTTTAATTTTGAAAAATTCCCGAATGCTGACCCACGTTTGACGACACAAATGAAGTCTGTGGGGGAAGTGATGGCCATCGGTCACAATTTTCAGGAAAGTTTGCAAAAAGCGATACGCAGTTTGGAAAATGGCTATGATGGTTTAAATTCTTTAATCGATGACGAAGAAGAACAATGGTTAGAGCATTTGCGTTATGAATTAAAAACCCCCACCGCAGAGCGTTTATGGTATGTCGCCGATGCGTTTAGGCAAGGCTTAAGCGTTGAAGAAGTGGCTTCGTACACGCAAATTGATCCGTGGTTTTTAGATCAAATAGAAGATTTGATTCGCTGGGAAGAAAAAGTGCGTTTAAAGGGATTGGCGGGTTTGGATCGATCCTTGTTGTTAGCTTTAAAGCGTCGTGGTTTTGCTGACAGTTATTTGGCAAAATTATTAGGGATCTCCGAAACAGAATTACGCACGCAACGCCATGCCTGGGACTTGCGGCCTGTGTACAAACGTATCGACAGTTGTGCGGCCGAATTTGAAAGTCAAACCGCTTATTTTTATTCGACTTACGAGCAATATTGCGAAGCGCGCGTGGAGAATAAACCGAAGGTGATGGTATTGGGCAGTGGCCCTAATCGCATTGGCCAAGGCATAGAATTTGATTATTGCTGTGTACATGGCGCCATGGCTTTTGCCGAATTAGGTTATCAAACCATTATGGTAAATTGTAATCCAGAGACGGTGTCTACCGATTTTGATAGAGCGGATCGCTTGTATTTTGAACCCTTAACCCTCGAAGATGTATTGGAAATTTGCCATAAGGAACAGCCGGATGGCGTTATCGTACAATTGGGTGGACAAACCCCGCTAAAATTGGTTGAGCCCTTGTCTATTTTAGGTGTGCCGATTTGGGGTAGTTCGGCTGATACCATTGATTGGGCCGAAGACAGACAACGGTTCCAAGCTTTATTGCACAGTTTAGGCTTAAAACAACCGGCGAATGTGACGGCAACGGATGCTGAAGAAGCGATCCACAAATCCAGACAGCTCCAATATCCCCTCATGATACGTCCTTCTTATGTTTTGGGTGGACGCGGTATGGAAATTGTTACCCATGAAGAAGAACTACGACAATATCTGAAAAAAAATCCTGTTTTATCAAAGAGTTGCCCTCTTTTATTGGAAGAATTTTTAGACAATGCACTGGAAGTGGATGTCGATGCCATAGGGGATGGACAAAATACCCTCATTTGTGGTATTATGGAACACATTGAGCAAGCGGGCGTTCATTCGGGAGATTCTTCCTGTTGTTATCCTCCGTTTAGCTTAACGCTTGAAATACAAGAAGAATTACGCCGGCAAGTGAGCTTGATTGCGCGTGAAATGCAGGTTGTGGGCTTATTAAATGCACAATTTGCCATCCAAGGAAATACGATTTATGTATTAGAAGTCAATCCTAGAGCCTCTAGGACGGTGCCTTTTATTTCGAAGGCAACGGGTGTGGCGGTGATACAAATAGCCGCGCACTGTATGGCAGGTAAAAATTTAAAGGACATGGGTTATGGGCACAGTTTGCCAGTGCCGCCGTATTATTCGGTTAAATATCCCGTCTTTCCATTTTCGCGTTTTGGAGGGGTTGATCCCATTTTAGGACCGGAAATGAAATCAACGGGAGAATCGATGGGAATAGGCGAGCATTTTGGCGAAGCCTTTGCCTATGGGTTTCTAGGTAGTCAGAATAAGGGCGAATTGCCTACCAAAGGACTGGCTTTTATCAGTGTACGGGATGAAGATAAGATAACGGCTGGCACTATTGCACAGCGTCTGATTGACATTGGCTTTAGAGTGTGTGCGACACGCGGTACGGCTCAAGCTTTACAAGAAGCGGGGATAGCGTGTAAGCCGGTGAATAAATATAGGGAAGGTAGGCCCCATATTATCGATAGCATCAAGAACGATGAGATCGATTTTATTATTAATACCACGGATGGACAAAAATCTATTGCCGACTCTTACACGATACGGCGTAGTGCTTTGCAACATCGTGTGTGTTATACCACGACATTAGCAGGGGCTAAAGCGCTGATTTTGGCGATGGGCTATCAGCAGGATATTAAAGTGAAGGCATTGCAAGATTTGCATGTCCTAAGGGAGCTAACAGAAGTATGAGTAATAAGACACCCATGACGGTAGCGGGTGCTGCCGAGTTGCAGAAAGAATTGGAACATTTAACACGGGTGATGCGCCCCCAGATTATTGCGGCGATTGCGGAAGCGCGCGCACATGGTGATTTAAAAGAAAACGCAGAATACCATGCGGCTAAAGAGCAGCAAAGTTTTGTGGAAACACGTATTCAAGAATTAGAGGGCAAATTATCGAATGCCCAGGTGATTGATATTACGAAGATGCCGCACACGGGCCGTATTATTTTCGGTGTGACGGTACAACTGATTAATGTGGATACGGATGAAAAGATCCGTTACCACATTGTGGGTGAAGATGAAGCCAATATTAAAATTGGCAAGATTTCTGTGAATTCGCCTTTGGCACGTGCCTTAATTGGTAAGGAAGAAGGTGATACGGTAGAAGTGAATACGCCAAGCGGTGTATTGAGTTATGAAATTGACGAAGTTTTGTATGTTTAGTGTTTAGTATGAGGGTTATAGACAATGGGTTTTAAAAAAATAACGATGTTAACGGTCGCCACAGCAGCCAGTTTATTGAATGTCAGTGCTGTAGAAGCGAGCTCCAATACCAGCGGGCAAATTTTAAAACAAGCCAGTACCTTAAACCCTAAGGTATTCCAATTGGCTGAAAAAGCGTTTTATTGTGCGAGTAAACGCGGGATTGTGAATAAACCCGTATTAACGATTATTGATTATTCTCAGCCTTCCACCCAAAAACGCTTGTGGGTGATTGATATGGCCAAAATGAAAGTTAAATTCAATGAATTGGTCGCGCATGGTAGCGGTAGCGGCGACAATATCCCCACCAAATTCTCGGATACCACCAATTCGCATCAATCGAGTCTAGGCGTATTTGTCACCAAACAAACTTATATTGGCCACAATGGTTTATCCTTGCGTTTGCAAGGTTTGGAACCTGGCGTTAATGATCATGCCTTATCCCGCGATGTGGTATTCCACGGCGCGGATTATGTGAGTGAAGCAGTAGCAGCATCTCAAGGCCGTATCGGCCGCAGCTGGGGGTGTCCGGCTTTGCCCCGTGATAAGGCTAAAGAAACCATCAATACCATTCAAGGCGGTTCAGTGGTATTTGCTTATTATCCGGATAACAACTGGTTAAAGAAATCGGCTTTTTTGTCTTGTAGCTAAGGCTTAGCCCATTTTAAGAGGGCGGTGATGGCGACAGGGATGTGTTGATTATTTCCGTAATAGATGCTTTTGGTTGTCCAGAGTCTGCCGGCGCAATATTACCTAAGAAATTAAAGCGCGAATGGCTGAGAAGATATATCGCTGTTTCAGGCTTTAATTTCTGGGTTTCTTCCGGGTTTGCTTTCATCAGCGCCACAATTTTTTCGCCCAGTTCGTGGATTTGAGCGTTTAATATTGCTATGCTTTTTTCTAGCATGTCAAACCCTGCCTTATCTTTACGCATTTCCTCTCTATAGGCTCTTTGGGTTTGTTGAATTAAGGTTTCTTTTTCTTGTAAAAGGCTCTGGTACTCATCTTCTGTTATTTTTTTGACTCGATATTTCTTTTCGGTTTCAACCTGAATCGCTTCCATCTTATCTATGTATTTTATATAAGATGTCATGTTTTCACCCATTCGTTTTAAGATAGCTTGCTGTTGTTGTTTGCCGAAAGCGATTTGTCCCTGTTTATACTCTATCCATTTGGTTAAGGATTCTATTTCCTCCAACAGCGGCATGATAACGT
Organism: uncultured Legionellales bacterium; assembly: GCA_945956945.1. GTDB lineage: Bacteria > Pseudomonadota > Gammaproteobacteria > UBA1113 > UBA1113 > VFKP01. Next base: position 6,257 of record CAMFJO010000032.1, read on the forward strand.
CTCCTTTTGTTTACAAGTTTAGCTTTTATTTAAAAGTCTGTGGGTATTATAGAGTAAATAGCGGTTCTTGTCAGGGAAAACCGCTACGCCAATGTGAGCTTTGACGTAGCGGTATACATACCCTTGATGGGGTATTACAAGCTATCTATGCCCACCAACTGGTTGAACCAATTTTCCTTCGCCACGCTTAGACGAAGCATCGGTTTCATGATGGTGAAATTGTGCAAATGGATTGTGCGATACTTGAGCATCCAATGGTACTGCCGGTATCGATGGTTTAAGCGCGCCATGAGCATCTTGAGTAGCTGCATCCATTTTATGCTGTTGCTTCAGGGCCTTTTCGGTTTTTTTGCGTGGTAACTTTTTGCGCTCTACTGAAATGTCGGCGTTCGCAGTTTCCGTCGTTAATGGTGCCGCAGATGATGTTACTGCTACCGTGGTTTTTCCTTGCGCCAACCCGCCTTTTGCATGTTGAAGATCAGCGATTCGGGTTTGACAAACGCGTATTTTATCATCCATTTCATTGATTTTAGCTTGAGCCTGAGCTATTTTTTCCTCATTTTGCTGTATTTTCTCTGGCAGTCCTTGCATGAGATTTTTGATCTCAGCGCTTTGTTGGTTGGCTTGTGCTAAAGTTCTATCGTCTGCCTGTTGATCAGGTAGCGGGGCCAAGGTTGCCTGAATCTGGCTTAATTCAGCTTTCTTTTCAGAGACAGTTGTGCTAATCTGATGCAGCCCTTGTTCTGCCTCTGTTTTAGATTTCTTAGCGGCTTCGGCAATACTAAAAGCATCTCGGACATTTGCTTGTAGCGTTTGATCTATTTGCTGTAATTCACCCATAGCGGCTTCTTTTTTGCCTTGTTTTTCGTTTAAACTTTCGATAGTTTTCTGATCTTGAGTTTGTTTTGTCTGCAATGACTGTTCCGTATCCGCCAGTTTTTCAATTTCTTTCTCCACAGCTTCAACCTGGGTTCTTTTTTCTTTATAGGAAGTGTATTGTTTCTGAACAGCTTCAAGGCGGTGTGTGCGGTTATCGTTCTTCTTCCATCCGCCTTCTTGAGAAGGCATGCCTTGAGCTTGGCCGATCGCTTCATGTTACGCCGTGGCCTGTATTATCATCTCTGGGGGTGGTTTTGCCTGGGTGAGAGCCGAGTTGATCGCCGCTAGCTTTTGTGCGAAATACTTATGGGGTGCACGTTGAAGAGCGCCACGCAATGTC
>CAMFJO010000033.1 GCA_945956945.1 uncultured Legionellales bacterium
TCATTCACCAATACAATAGCGATACCTTAGAACTCTACCCAGGCTCACCCTTATTTGCGCTTCACCGTTTGAGAGAGCAGGATAGATTTAATTTTTGCGAGCTGCATCCTGGTGAATTTGATTTTTTAAAAAACCTTAATAGCCAGCACAAGTCCGTTCAATATCTGTTTAAAGATGGCATTGCGCATATGAATGCAGCATTGCCACCAAAAGAAAAAAGAGGCCTTATTTTTATCGACCCTTCTTATGAGTTAAAGCAGGAGTATCAACTCATCCCAGATAAAATAATGCAGAGTTATAAAAAATTCGCCACAGGTGTTTATTGTTTATGGTATCCCATCATCAATCAGCGAGAAAATCAGGCTTTTATTAAAAATCTAAGAACAAACCATGCCGATAATCAACTCAATATAGAATTTCTGCTAGATCCACAACCACAAACGGGAATGACAGGGTCAGGTCTTTGGATTGTTAATCCGCCTCATATTTTGCAAGCGCAGATGGAAGAAGTTTTAGCAACCCTTAGGTTGTACTGTCATTTTTAACAAGCATAAATAGGATTTATTAATGAAGAAATAGTGGTTTTCTATTATGTTAACAGACTCCCATTACGGATGTTTCTTTTATTGCTTCATCTCTTCATTCTTTAAAATAGGTATGATTTGAAATGCAATTAATGTATTCTTTATGATTAGAGCGATCCAAACCATAACTTATAATACGACTAACAATAGGCGCAAAAAAAGCATCAATTGCACCAAAATCACCGAGTAAATATTTATTGCTGCCAGAAAATTGTTTACAATAATCCCATATTTGATAAATTCTCTTGAGGTCATTCGACGCATTTTGTGATATATTTTTTGTTTTTACCATTTTAATATTCATTTTGCATTCTGATCGTAAATCCATAAAGCCAGAATGCATTTCAGCGATACACGATCTGGCAATGCTTCTTAGAGCGGTGTTTGTGGGGTAGATGTTGCTATCTGGAAATTTTTCATATAAGTATTCTGTAATTGCAACAGTATCCCAAATCATTAAATCTCCATCATGTAAGCAAGGCACCTTTCCTGATGGTGAATGCTTTAGTATTTCTTTATAATAAGAATCTGTGAACAGTTCAATTTTTACTTCTTTAAAATCGGCTTTTGCTAATTTTAGTAATAACCATCCTCGCATGCTCCATGACGAATAATTTTTATTGCCGATATATAAAGTTAAATTATTCATATTTGTTCTCCAAATTGGACCAGTGCCTTAACAATTCCCTATAATATCTTAGCCTTGTCCACCTTGTTCTGCCATTATTTTCTGATAGCACAGATAAAAATTATCTGCTAAGCTATCGTTTGCTAGCCATTGCAGCAATCCTATGCGGATTAATTTTTTGCTAACGCGTGCGTTAGCTTCACAAATATAAATCTTAACGCCTTTTTTATGAAAACTTTGCACAATTTCACGCAAAGTCTCTAATCCCGTAATATCCATGAAAGGAACTTCTTTTAAGCGAAAGATAATGGTTTTTGGCATCATATTTACGCTTAAAAAGACATGTTCTATTTTTTCGGCAACGCCAAAAAATAATGGTCCTTGTATGGAATAAATGAATAGATCTTTTGGAAGTTGACCTAGGTTAGGGAAATGCTCTGATAAATCTTCAGATGAATGCCGTACAACATCGCTGGTTTGATACATGCGACTAACAAAAAACAATAAAGCTAAGATAACACCTATATTAACCGCCAACACTAAATTTGTAAAAATAGTTAATAAAAATGTTGTGAGCATAACAATGATATCATAGTGTGGAGCATATTTTAATGTATACATAAAATGCGGGATGTCGCTCATATTATAGGACACTACGAATAAAATAGCGGCTAAAGAACAAAGAGGTACATGCACTGCTAAGGGCGCTAGTAAAATAAGTACTAATAATAAAAAAACAGAATGGGTGATGGCTGAAATAGCACAATTACCCCCATTACGTACATTCGTTGCCGTTCGGGCAATAGCGCCCGTTGCGGCAAATCCACCCAATAAAGGTGATAGAATATTGGCAATGCCTTGGCCTATCAATTCTTGATTAGAATTATGGTGCGTGTTGGCCATAGCATCGGTCGCCGTGGCGGATAACAATGACTCTATGGCGCCGAGCAGCGCAATGGTAAAGGCAGGACCAAACAATTCAAAAATGGTAGAAAAGTGTAGGGTAGGCAAATGAAAAGAGGGTAGCTGCTGAGGAATACCGCCAAAAGCACTTCCTAATGTAGCGACAGATGGAAAGTTAAAAATAGCTTGTAATAAAGTGGCTACCACTAAAGCGACTAATGGGCCAGGGATCCGTTTAAAAAGCTTAGGTGTTATAATAACCAGCGCTAAACTCAATAAGGACAGCATGGTCGTGATTAGGTCTAAATGAGGCAAAGCATGCGCTAGAGCTAATAATTTCTTATAGAGCGGCGTGTTGATGGCTAAGGATAAGTCTAAACCGAAGAAATCTTTCCATTCTCCTAAAAAAATGATAACACCAATTCCACTGGTAAAACCAACAATAACAGGATCAGGGATAAATTTAATGACATCGCCCAGTTTTAAAAAACCCATGCCAATTAAAATAATACCTGCCATTAAAGAAGCTAATTGCAAACCAGCAATACCATAATGGGCCGTAATACTGGCTAATATGACAATAAATGCGCCTGTAGGTCCAGCAATTTGTACACGGCTGCCTCCAAATAAACCCACCGCTAAACCGGCAATAATAGAAGTATATAGCCCTTGTTCAGGCTTAGCGCCAGAAGCAATCGCAAAAGCCATAGCCAAAGGTAAAGCCACGACGCCTACAATGAGGCCAGCAATAAGATTTTGACCCCAATTATAACGGTTCAATAGTTTATTTTTATAAGCCTCAATAATGGCTAACATACGGGGCTCCTATAAATTCTGGTTGGACCTCTTTTTCGGTAATTTACTTACCTTTGAAGTTAAAATTTCTTGTTTCAACTTCTCCAAACTGACTAAACCATCTTAATAAGGCTAAGTCAAGGGCTAATTCCTCAGATGCGAAAGCAGTAACTTTTTTACGATTAAAAAATGGACATTTTAAAAATTTGCATAATCCTGTAGCTTGCCATCGATCCTTAGTCTCAGTATGTTATCATTATGAGTATAACCATGACAAAATGGCGGTAGAAAAGCTTAACTTCCAAAGTCGTTGGCAAGTAGACTAGACAAGCTCGCTATTGCATACAGCAGTTTTGAAGCAATGCACTTGCGTTATGCTTCAAAAGAGTTTATGATTTTGCCTTAACCAAGCATTAATATGGCTGTTTAACACTAAGAATATTTATTCGCTATAAAATCTCATCATCAGAGGAGAAAATAATGAGCGCTATACCCTATGAACCTTGTGGTGCAACATGTTCGCACGACTGATAACTACCATTGCTTTATTATGGGCAGGGATGATCATTGGAATTTCTTTTTTAGAAAGTTGGGTAAAATTCCGTGCTCCTAGCTTGACGAGAGAAATTGGTTTGGATGTTGGCCGAACTGTGTTTAAATTTTTTCATCATGTACAAAATGTATTGCTTCTGCTTATTATTGTATTGAGTGTATTTGCCCAATTTCCGCTAATCGACTGGCTCTTATTGCTCGGGTTAACTATAATTCTTTCGATGCAATTATTTTGGCTATTTCCCCAATTAAATCGCAGAGCGGATGCCATTATTGCAGGTATTAATCCTTCTCCCTCACCTATTCATACATTTTATGGCGTTACAGAAATTTTGAAATGGTGTATTTTGTTGACCTTGGCATTCATAAATTAAACCAGAAACTTTTTTAAAGGCAGTAGGGCTAAACCTCAGTCTGAGATTAGGCAGTAATGCCTAACTTGAGGTTCAGCGCTACGCTTGTTCTAAACGACAAGATCGAGTTTAACCTTTCATTCCCAAACCAAGTTCACGTCGATATGCTGGTTCGACATCTGGTTTGGTATTGAGTTCTGGGGCCAGCTTTGATTCAAAAAATTTAACAGGTTCCGTAACCGATTTAAAGTAACCAAAAAGCATGCCGGCTTTAAAATGGTAGTGAAGAGAATTATTTTTTGAGATTAACGGGTTATTTTTCATACAATCACTTCATTTAATGTTATTAGAATTCCCAGGCAACTCATATAGAAATTAAATTGCGCTTTTTATTTTCAAGGTTATTGTACCAGTTTAAAATTAAGGTAATATTAAAGCCGCTTCTTCACCAGACTGTTTGTAGCCCATAGAATGCTGCTTGCTGGGATTTAAGCCCAAACCCCGGTTGTTTGCGGTATTGTATAAGGCCTTTAGCATTGCGCAAAAGCTGAGCTAAGCGCTGCCGCAGATTCGGCCTGAGATGAGGGCACAATGAATTGATTAAATTTTATCCATATTGAATTAGTTTTTATGATTACCAGAAGCCAATAATACTTCCTTTCGGTACTTTCCGAAGAGCCTGATCGCAATAGGTATTGGGGCAGTTATTACTTGCATTCAAAGAGGCTAGCCATTCAAAACTTTCATTGAGTGATCGACCACATTCTGTTTGTCTTCTATCATCTGGAAAACCCAACTCTACTGGCTGAAGACAATAGCAAGGGGCTGATGAATCAAAAACAACGGATGCTTGAGTGCCACAGAGTTGTTTTTTCCCCACTGAAACTAAATATCTGTCGATGGCCACTGCCATAAGACTTTTAGCATTGGGTTCACCTAGCTCCACAGCCTCCTTAGCCCAAATAAAAGCTTGCATGTAATGATCAGGAACGTCACCATGCTGGTAAATAAGGGCTGCAGATAAGTAATCTCCTGGGGTCTTGAAGCAACCTTCAGCAAATATTTCTCCCACGCGTTTTCTTCTTAATAAATCGTTTTTAGCAATATGGATGAGATCCTCAGGGTTTGCTTGGCCCATTTCTTCGCGTTCTCTTTGATCCGATTCAAAAAGCTTTTTCAATTCATCGGAGCGCTCGCTTTGAATTGTTGGGTTATTGAGACAAGTTTGGTAAACACCTTTTTCGGAAAAGGCTTGACCACAGATGCCGAAAGAAAGTATGCATAAGCACAAAAAGATAATCTTCATAGTGCTAAAGCTTAGCATATCTACTTAAAAAGGTATGGTTCCATGGGTCTTATCATCATCTAACCGTTCTATAAAGCTTAGATTAAGAGATTGGTAGCCCGTAAAAATGTTAGCTTTTGTGCTGATTTTAAGCTACACTGAGGAGATAAATTTTTAACTATAATTAATAAAACAATTAAGAGGGTATAAATGAAACCACTAAAAAAGCATATTGAAGAACTTGAGGCTAAAGCAGCCCAGGCCACTGGTCTCGAGGGCATGGACTCTTATGAAATATTAGGTATAAATAAGGATACTTCTGCGGAAGAGGTTGAGAAACAATATAAAAATCTAGCCAAAGCATTTCACCCGGATAGATATACCAAAGACACTGGGACTATTTTTAAGGCTATAGAGGAAGCTTATCGGACCTTAACTAAAAAGCCAGAAGATAAGATAGCATCCTCTTCTAATAAGGAAGAGAAGGAGGAGGATACAGACGCCTTCTTCCTAAGCGAAAAACTGGATGACTACCAGCTAGAGCCCGAAGGGGAATTCAAAGAAAAGGAAATTGAAGAGAATCAAACTGCAACGAACCGAATTGTAGTTTACGATAAAGACAAAGCGGATGAGGAGGTAGGCCGTAGGTTAATACTAGCGAATTATGCACCTTATATAGGGTATACAGAATTTACTAAGCTCAATCGAAAAGACCAAAAAGAGTTGGCTCTTTTATTGGGGAGGCAGAAACAAAGATATTGTGATGCCTTAGAAGCTAAATATATAGGCATTGATTTTAGTCGTATCAGCATACAGACGATAAATTATAATAGCGTAGATTTAGACAGCGAATCTTTTTTACCAGAAGAACGAGACAAAATCATTCTCCTTACTCAACGAGCCCATCGAGGCGAGCACTCTCTTGGAGATAAACTGGCCTTAACCACCGAAGTTATAGCAACAGAATCCCCCAATTTATATCTGTCAGGCTGGTTATTGCTCCATGCAGAACCCGGTATGAGTTCAGGTGCGCTGGGATTATTTCGAACTTGGGGCAGAAATGGCAGAAAATCGCTCGCGATAGCAATAGGGAATGCAAAGCTGCGATACAGTAAGAACCACCTTATGTCTATTCTAAAATATTATGAGAGAAGTGTCGCTTTAGAATCCTCTATTAACGCTTGGAGTGAACAAGAATATGATATAACTAAGCATGGCAATAAGGATAAATGGGAGGATGAGCAGGTCCGAAAATTCCATCAATTACCCAGCCAGATACTCATTCATTTTGTTAAACAATTAAAACGATTTAATGTGCCTAAGGACGACAATTACTGGTATCAACGGGGTAGAGAAAGCATACTAAAAGGGGATAGCGACTTGAGCGAATATGCCTTCTCTTTATTATCGGAGAAAGCACAGAGATATGTAGCCATTGGACTGGCAAAAAAAAGAGAGTATTTACTCGTTCTAAGAGATGTAGATCGACTTGTCGCTTGGGCAAACACGATAGAAAGAGCTGAAAAAGAATTTCTTTATCAGATAAAAGAAGGTAAGGCTTCTATAAAAGAATCGGAATTTATTTTTTTATCGGACAAAGAGAAAAGAACTATTGTGATTAAAGAAAGTCTAATGATGGATCTGAATGGTACTGAACCAGAGTTTAAAGAGGAATTATACGATGAAAGAAACATCCTATTAGATGAGGAAGATTTGCATGAAATAATAAAAGATTGCGTCAGGCGAATTCCCGAGCCGATCAAAGAAGATAAAGGTGCGGGAAAAGGAATGGAAGCCTGTAGGAGTCTACCAGATGATTCTAAATCTGAGATCTTAGAGGAAGAAAAAAAATCTGAAATAGAAACAATAGCCTCACCTAAAGAAAAAATTGAAGAGGATTCTAAATCTGAGCCCTGGAGGGAAGACAAAAGAGCTGAAATAGAAAAAACAGCCTCATTTAAAGAGGAAATTGAATTAGATAAAGAAGTTTCGAGCATTATCATGCAAAATGAGGAGCTTTGGCAGAAAAAATTAGAGGATGTCGAGCCTATACCTCACCGCAGTATGGACGAAGACATTGTGCTGTCAGATTTAGAGGATGAAGCTACTCAAGATGCAAGTTATATCGAGGAGCACGGCATAGGTAAAGCCATTGTGTCGTCCCAATTAGACGAATACCCTCAAGATTTATCAGCTGAACCCCAAAATAGTATCGATGAAGTCATTAAGCCACAACCCTTGGACGATAAAGAACAAGATTTATGTAGTTTGCGGCAAGACCTTATCAACAACCCAGCACAAGATTCAGGTAGTCTGCGGCAAGATCATCGTAACAATCCGATGATAGCACTAAGC
>CAMFJO010000034.1 GCA_945956945.1 uncultured Legionellales bacterium
CCCCAGAGGATATTATCCACGCGCTGTTCGAAACTACGAAAATAACCGCACAAATTTGGTCGGCCAAATTCATTGTTAAAACTGGCAGCACCTATAGGCCCTTGCAACATAATAGTCAAGGCAGATGCCTTATTAGCAGGCTGCCCGATCGGCATTTCCCATTTTTGCTGAAACCCCGGAATGTTTAAATTGGACACGCTAAATCCTGCTAAACCCGCCTTAGGTTTAGCCCCGCGCCCTGTTGCACCTTCATCACGAATTTCGCCGCCCGGCCCAGTAGCCGCACCCTGAAAAGGTGCAATCGCAGTAGGGTGATTGTGTGTTTCCACCTTAATTACCATGGCCAAACCTTCGTGATGCATAACATAGTGTTGATCCTTGGATCGTGGCCAAATCGCTTGCACATCACGTAAACCGATAATAGCGCCATTATCAGAATAAGCAGAAAAAATATCGTCTGCATGGTGGTAATAGGTTTCTTGGATCTGCGAAAACAATGAACTTGGTTGTTCTTCACCATTAATAACCCAATGGCTTTTGAAAATATGGTGTCGACAATGCTCTGAATTTACTGAAGCATACATCATGAGTTCGGCATCAGTCGGTTCACGCCCTAAACGAGTGTATTCAGCGCTGATTGCGTTGATGGTTGCCTCGTCAAAACCATAACCCTGTGCTTTACTCAAGGCCAAGCGTTCTTTATCTGAAAGCCCTAACCAACTCATCGTCATTAAAGGGGCAGCCGCTGGCGCCTTTAACCACATGGCTAAATCTTCGACGTCATTAATACAATCTTGGGTCAATCTGTCGTAAAAGAGATCGGCCACATAATGCCATTGGCTAGCGTCAATAGCCCGCGGATGGGTTTTATAGTTTATTCCTTGTTCCAAGCGGATAACTTCATGTAGGCCTACGCGCATCAGGATATCTTTAGCCTTAGAACTCCAGGGTGATACCGTACCGCGCCTGGGTAAAGTCCAAAAGCAATTAAGGCTCGCTTCTATGGGTTTACTCTCTGCCTTCAGTATATTTTCCAATTCTATTTTTTTATTTTCAGACAGTGGCGCTGCGGTTTCCACCAAATAACAGAAATGGGCTTGTATGCTTTCAATCTGAGGCAAACGATCCATTAATTCTTCGCGCAATTGTTGCGCCTTATACGCAGGTAGCGCCTCGCGGCCTAAAAGATAATATTGCATGGTATTTCCATTATTTTAATTGAATACCAGTATTTTAGCGCAATCTAGCCCTAAACGCACGGCGAGGATGTTGTGTTATTTATGGTCAAAATCAAGGTTCCTAAAAAACCGCTTCTACACCCACAAGTAGCAAGTTTTGCGTAATAGCCTCTCCATCTGCCTTCAATATATCAGCAGTATCGCCATAGGAACGTGTGTATTGATACTGCAATTGCAAAGCGAGGTTATTAGACAATTGATAAGATGGTCCTACCGTATAAGAAATATAATTAAATCCCTGCCCTATTTGCGCATAATCTAATGCTTGGGTTGCCGCAACTGCTTCAATGTCAGTGAAGAAAGACCAATTAGCCGTTAACTGGGTGTTACGTGACAATTCTATATCCACTTTACCGCTGCCATCATGCCAATACGTGCGGATATCTGTCGTGATAAAAAAAGGTGCGGTGCCTTCCAGCCCAGCACCGGGCTCCCAATAAGAAGCGGGTCTATAGACATAATTGGCGCCGCCTTTAATCGCCCAGAAATTATCTAACAAGTGCCAGGCAAAGATATCCAGATTGGCATAGGTCACAGTACCTTCTGTGATCTGTGCTTGATTGGTAAAAAGTTGTAATTTGTTGTAATCACCCCCATACATGGTAGTTGCCGTGATTTGATCGATATTACGCCCGAAATCATGGCCATATTGCCAATCGTTGCTGAAATAACGCCCTGGAGGATGCGCCGTTTTGGGCATGGCATAAGGATCAGGTGCCACAGGAAAATCGTTTTCGGTTGACATCGCCATGTTATTCATGGTTACCGGAGCACTATTCGTTTGGGTCATCGCCATGTGATCCATCGATGTCGAAGTACCACCGGTTTGAGCCATAGCTTTGTGATCGGGTGCAGCAGGAATACCATCATCCGGTGCATCATAGTGCATCACCCGCGCCATGCCCGCTTTCATATGGTATAAATTATGACAATGCATATACCACCAGCCTGATCCCGCATCGGCATCAAAATCAGCAGTCACCGTCTGAAAAGGGCCCACATCAATGGTATGCACCAAAGGATCGTATGCGCCATGGCCATTGCGCAAAATCATCCAATGCCCATGTAAATGCATTGGATGGTGCATCATCGTTTCATTGGTAAAAACAAATCGATAACGCTGTCCTGGCTCTATTAAAATCGGCTTGGCTAAATATTCGGGTAACCCATTAATAAACCACATATAGCGATCCATATAGCCTCCTAAACGCATCGTCAATACTTTTACCGGTTTATTCGGATCGTTGGTGGGTGTTAGCGCTTGCCATTGTGCTGCCTCATCTTCTTCCGGCATCGTCATGGCATCATTATCCATCATGGACATGTCATGCTGCATCGCCGATGCATTCGGTGCTGTGCTAGCCATATTCATTCCAGACATATCCATCCCGGACATGGTCGGATCGGTGCCTGACATCGCCATTCCCCCCATACCCATGGGTGGCGGTGGCGAAAAAGGTGTCACGGTGGGAGTTTGTATGATCTTCGCGCCAGTAGGATTCAATAGGCCGATCGCATAACCAGACGTATCCAATGATTCGGCATAAATAGTATAGGGTTTATTGTCTTTAATCGTTAATAACACATCGATGGTTTGTCCTGGCGCCAGACTCAATTTGTTCACCGTATAAGGTTTTACATCATTTCCCTGTACTTCGACTACGGTTAAAGGCGCATCATCCACTTTAACATTAAATACAGTGCTGGCCCCGGCAGCAATCAAGCGCAAACGTACGGTATCGCCTATTTTAACAAATTGTTGCCAGGGTTGTTTTGGCGTCGTGCCATTTAATAAGAATGCATCGTATTGCACATCACTCAAATCATACACACTCATACGCATGAGTTGCATGCCCCAATATTTTTGAAAAACATCTGCTCTTTCTTTTCCTGTTTTAGCTGATCTATCCTTAAAAAATTGCGCTAAAGTAGGTTGGAGAGGGGCGCTCCCGCTATAATAATCACCATTTTGTTTTAAATGCTTATAGATACTATCTGGATTTTCGTTGCTCCAATCGGATAATACGATAGAAAAATCTTTATCATACCGATAGGCTGAGGGTTTCTTCGGATCGACGATCAAAGCACCATATAAGCCTTGTTGTTCTTGCAAATCGGCATGCGCATGATACCAATAGGTACCGGATTGTTTTATTTTAAAGTGATAAGTAAATTCGCCTTGCGGAGGAATCGGTTCTTGGCTGAGATGTTCTACGCCATCCATACGCCAGGGCACGAGCAATCCATGCCAATGAACCGCGGTGCCTTCTTTCAAGTGATTGTGTACCCGAATAATCACTTCATCACCTTCCTGAAAATGTAGGATAGGCCCAGGAATTTGATCGTTCACCGCAATGGCAGTAACCGTTTTGCCTGCATAATTTACTTTTTTATAGCCAATGTTGAGATCGACAATTTGAGTTTGCGCGTATAAACTGGGTATAAGCCCACATAGGAGCAAAAATATAAAAAATTTATAGATTGGGCGCATAAGGGATGACCATGGTTTTGAATACGACATAGTATATACCAAAAGCCCCTCAAGATGCGACGTTAGACAAAGAACTAGGCGAGACGTTCCAGGGTTTGACACAAGAGCACCAACCCTGGGACAAGTATGTAAAATGTCTAGTTCGCATCTTGAAGTTCCCAGAAGATAGGCCTGCAATACGCCTTTTTTCTACCAGAAATCTCTGGTATTAAGGCCTGGCATTTAAGATTCTCATAAGGTTCTTCTTGTATACTTCCCATATTAATATAATTTATATGCAAGGTAAAAATAATGGCATTCCCATATTATCCACAGCGTCCTCCTATCCAAACCTTAGAATTCAGGTCAGCCCCTCAAGCTAATTTCTTCAAAAGGAAAAGGGACGTTGCACAAAAAGATGGTTTAAATCCTCCAAAGCGTCCCGCCAAGAATCCTATTTCAGTGGATAAAAATGTAGACAATATAAATGAAAATAACCGCCTAAACAGGCCCTAATAGAATAAGGGAATGGTTTGCATTCCCACGTTTATTCTTTATCACTGCCGTCTTCAGCAATCCAATGATTTAAAATTTCAATCAATTTTTGCGCCTGATCTGTGCTGGAAATGTTAAATTTGGATTTTAACATATATTGATCATTTCTTTTTTGATAACGGCGAATGGAATATTTAGGAGGACTATACCTTTCTTTGGCTTTTTCCCAATCTTGGTATTTATAAACAATGGTAGACCAAGCGCCTTTGGTTAATACAATCTTATCCAATTGCTTGATGGTGGTGACCCCTTCATCCACATATTCTATGGTTAAGTCATCAATTGTCTGTGCCATTATTATCCCCTATTATTTTACGTTGTACTCTATGCATACCCATTCTACACAACAGTTCTCGTGGATCGGTTTTAGCATACTCCGCCACGGTTTCAACTGCCAATTCCGGCCCCCACAATACGGCTCTATCGCCCAGAGATACCCTATCATGGTTACTGATGTCGATCATCACACTGTCCATGGAAACACGGCCTACTGTCGTTGCAGTCTTACCATTTAACCATACTGGCGTTCCATTAGGCAATGCTCGTGGATAACCATCGCCATAACCACCGCCAACAACGGCAATGGTCATATTTTTTGGGGCGACGAAGATGCCGTTATAACCTACGGCATCTCCTTTTCGCAAAACATGTATCGCCTTAACTGGGGCCGTTAAACGCATGACAGGGCGCAATAGCGGGCTATTTTCAGCCGGGCTAAAAGGTGAACCGCCATACATCATTAGGCCGGGTCGCACCCATTGCTGGTGCGCATTTGGCCATGCCAGAATACCACCGGAATTACTGAGACTACGAGGCTCTGCATACCCCGCAATACGCTGTTCAAAAATTTGTATTTGTTTTAAAGTGACATCACCCTCTCTGTATTCAGAACTGGCAAAATGCGTCATGAGAATAAGGTGCGCGACTGTGGGCATTGCCTTCAAACGCTGATACGCATCTCCTAGCTCTGTCTCTTCTAATCCCAGGCGATGCATCCCCGTTTCTATCTTTAACCATACGGTTAAGGGATGTTGCAACCGCGCTTTAGTCAGTAAGGCAACTTGGTGCGGTGCATGAACCACCGTTTGTAATTGGTATTCATCTATCGCACGGAGATCTTCACCATCATCAAAACCACCTAATACCAACAAAGTACCCTGATAACCGAACTGGCGTAATTCTATCGCTTCAGAAACACGTGCCACGGCCATACCATCGACATCGCGCGCCAGATAAGGCCACAAATAAATTAGGCCATGGCCATAAGCATCGGCTTTCACAACCGCCATAATACGGCTTTGCGGTGCAATGCGACGTACCGTCAAAAGATTGTGGTGTAAAGCGCCGACATCCAGCGTCATGGTGATATCAGAATTCATTCTATAGACTCTGCCCTATAGCGTTGTGCCAAATTATCAAAACGCACATAAGGGCCACAAAAATTTAATTTTATTTTTCCGATAGGACCATTACGATGTTTAGCCAAAATGATTTCCGCAATATTTTTAGCATCACTGGTATTGGGGTGATAGACTTCATCTCTGTAAATAAACATAATGAGATCAGCATCCTGCTCTATGGCTCCCGATTCACGTAGATCCGACATCATGGGGCGTTTGTCAGCACGTTGTTCCAAGCTGCGATTTAATTGCGATAGTGCAATCACGGGAACATTAAGTTCTTTGGCCAACGCTTTTAACGAGCGCGATATCTCGGAGATTTCCGCGGTACGGTTTTCCGGATCGTCACCCACACGCATCAATTGCAAATAATCCACCACGATCAACTGTAAACCTTTCTGCTCACGCGCCACACGTCGTGCGCGCGATCGCAATTCTCCCGGCGTTAATGCAGGGGTATCGTCTATAAAAATAGGCGCATCCGCAATTAAGTTAATGGTTGAACCAATACGCGGCCAATCTTCCTTACCCAACTGACCACTACGCACTGCTTGTTGATCGATGCGTCCCAAAGAAGATATCATGCGCATCACAATGGCATCGGCCGGCATTTCCATACTAAAGATCAATACGGGTTTTTTAGTATCTAAAGCCACATGCTCTGCAATGTTAATCCCAAACATGGTCTTACCCATGCTGGGCCGTCCGGCAATGATCACCAGATCTGCTGGTTGTAAGCCCGAAGTCAATTGATCCAAATCCAAAAATCCTGTCGCTGTTCCCGTCACCGCTGATGGGTTTCTATACCGTTCATCAATATTCTTTAATACCTGAGTGGCCAAAGCGCGTATCGATTGCGGCCCTTGGCCTCGACTGGTTTGTTCAGCAATTTGAAAAACTTTTTGCTCAGCATGATCTAACAATTCTGTCGCCAATCGCCCCGCGGGTTGATAGGCCATATTGGCAATCTCCGAAGCAGCGCCAATCATTTGTCTCAAGATAGAGCGCTCACGCACAATTTCAGCATAAGCAGCAATATTGGCAATACTCGGTGTATTTTTAGAGAGTTCAAAAAGATAGAGGTCACTGCCAATAGCACTGAGTTCATCGTTGGCCTTTAAGTACTCTGTCAAGGTTAAGACATCCAAAGCTCTACCTTGCGATAATAGGGCAGCAGCTGCTTTAAAAATAACCTTGTGTTCTGATCGATAAAAATCGCGCTCACTTAATAATTCGGATACCCCTTCCCAAGCAGCATTGTCTAGTAATAAGCCACCTAATACGGATTGTTCTGCTTCGACAGAATGGGGGGGGATTTTTAAGTCCTCTAATTTATTAGACTTTTTAGCCTCATAGGTTTTAGGGGCTGCTTCTTTCGTAGTCATAGTTTAGGCTATTCATTCTAGTTGTTGTTGCTTCATCTCAGGCAACAAGAGGGTCAGTAAGGCCCCTAGAATACAGATAGCCCCTAAGAAAAGCAAGATCTGGTTCAAGCCATAGTAATGCAATAAAATGGGCATGAAAAATACCCCAACAAAGGCACCTAATTTCCCCACTGCGGCAGAAATACCATGAGAAACCGCACGAATGGCGGTGGGGAATATTTCCGAGGGGATCAAAAAAGTCGTCGTATTAGGACCAAAATTAACAAAAAAGAAACTCATACCAAACAAGGCAATAAATGCAATGAAATTGGTCTCAGAAAAATTATAAATAGACACTGTCTCTTATACACATCTCCGAGC
>CAMFJO010000035.1 GCA_945956945.1 uncultured Legionellales bacterium
AGAACATCGTTTTTGATAGGATTGTATGGCCAAGCCAAAACCTTCCCAGCCACTTAAAGCGGTATCGGAAAATACTTTTTCGATGATGTCTAAAGACAGATCCAGTCTATCCGCTTCTTCGGCATCAATGGTTAAATGAAGCCCTTGGCCTTTGGCCGCGATAGCCAATTCTAGTAAACGCTCACTGATAGCGTGCACGCAATCTGCGCGTTGGAGAAATTCATATCGTGGATACAAAGCGGATAATTTAATGGAAATGCCGGGACCTTCAATAGGGCCGCGGCCATTAGCGGCTTTACCAATGGCTAAAATAGCTTGATGATAGGCTTTATAATAACGCAAAGCGTCTTCATGGGTACACGCCGCTTCGCCTAACATATCATAAGAAAATCGATACCCGATGGCTTCCATCGATTTAGCACGTTGTAAGGCTTCCGTTATGGTTTGACCCATGACAAATTGCTGTCCTAATATACGCATCGCATAAGCAATAACCGTACGCACCATGGAACGACCTGTTCGGCCCACAAAGCCCTTTAAAGCCTTGTTTAAACGGGCTTCGTCTGTTTCTCCAGACCAATCCATAAATTTACCGGTAAATACTAAACCCCAAGTCGCTGCATTCACAAACAAGGACGGACTTTGTCCAGCATGTTGCACCCACTCACCCGTACCCAGTTTATCTTCAATCAATCTATCGCGTGTTATGGTATCCGGAATACGTAATAAAGCTTCGGCCAAACACATTAAAGCAATACCTTCGTCTGTAGACAATTGATATTGCTGTAAAAAAGCGTCTAAACCGCTTTTGATATGCCCTTTGTGGCGTATCGCTTCCACCAGCCTATAAGCGCTATCGTGGATACGCTCTAATTCTTCATCCTGAAATGATGCAATTTTAAGCAATTGCTCTAGACATAGCCCTTCATCCATGCGGTAGGCATCCATTAAGGCCTGACGTAAAGGCGATAAGGGTGGATTATCAGCAGAAAAAAGAAATGTCATCATTAAACCTACAATTGTTTATTCTGGCGACAATGATACAAAAATTTGGCTATTTTGTCACTAGGGGAAATGCTTGCCCTAAAACCCCAATAATCGCTCTGCTTTGACGCGGCCACTCTCATCGACCATTATCAAACCTTTAAATTGCCCGTCATGACTGTACAATCGTTTTAAGCCGGGTGATACCTCTGTGCATACAAATTGTTTGCCTTGCCTTAACACCATGAGCCACCATTGTGATACCGTGAAGCTGGGATAATGCATTAAGGCCTTATCCATGGGTAAAATCAAAGCCTCTAAAGCGCTTAAACCTTTTTGTGCGGCAAGATGCTGTAATTGCTCCAGGCTCACCATCTGTTCGCGATCAAAGCCTTCGATGGACAAACGATGCAAAGCATTTAAATGCGCACCGCATTCCAGCTTTTTACCGATATCTTCAGCCAGAGTGCGTATATAGGTGCCTTTGCTGCAATGCACTTCTATCGTTAGCGTTTTAATATCATAATCTATAAGCCGTAGACTATGTATTTCAATGTCACGCAAAGGACGTTCTACCTCTATCCCCTGACGTGCTAATTCATACAAGGGTTTTCCCTCGAATTTTAAAGCAGAATACATGGGAGGACATTGTTGTTGCTTACCGATAAAGGTTTTTAATACGGCATCCACATCCTTTTTCCCTAATAAAGGCAGGGGTGTTTCGGTAATCACCTTACCTTCTCGATCACCGGTAGAAGTCGTTTGTCCCAAGCTAATTTTAGCACGATAGCATTTATCCGCATTCAATAAATACTGCGCATAGCGTGTGGCCGCGCCCAAACAGATAGGTAACATACCCGATGCCAAAGGATCCAAACTGCCCGTATGGCCTGCCTTATCGGCATAAAATAATTTTTTAATGGCTTGCAAAGCTTGATTTGAAGAAGGTCCTAGAGATTTATTTAATAAAAAAATCCCATTCAATGGACGGGTAAATGGTTTTGCCACTGGCTTTAATCCTTCGGCTTATCGGGATCAACGGAATCAATGAGCGCGCTTAATTTGCTGCCCTGTACAATAGAACTGTCATAAACAAATTGCAATTCTGGCGTAGTGCGTATACGAATAGTGTGCGCCAATAAATAGCGTAACTTGGGCGCTAAATGGTTCAATGTTTTAACCACGGCTTTAATTTCGTTTTCTGTTCCCAGTGTGCTCACATAAATTTTGGCGTAGGCAAGATCGCGGCTAACTTGTACGGCCGAAACCGTTATCATGGGTAATTCACCATCCCTAAATTTAGACTGCAAAATAACGGCCAATTCTTTTTGGAGCATATCACCAACACGGTCAATACGTTTAAAGGTTCTCACCATTAGTCACTCACTTTATTTGAAGAAAAGCGCATATTTGGCGCATCTTGCACGTAATGTTGACGCGAAAAATGCTCATTTAACCCACGTAAACTCCGCTTTTTCTTCCCAACATTACGTGCAACCTGCATCCAAATCTGGGCTTTCTGATACTTCCAGATGAGAAGAAAAATTTTAGCTATGATTACATTATAACGTTTTCGCAACTTTAATGACTTCATAAACTTCTATTTGATCGCCTACTTTAACGTCATTGTAATTTTTAACGCCGATACCGCATTCCATGCCATTACGAACTTCGCTGACATCTTCTTTAAAACGACGTAGAGATTCTAATTCACCTTCGTATATCACCACATTGTCGCGTAATACGCGCAGCGGCAAATGGCGTTTAACTTGCCCTTCTGTCACCATACAACCCGCAACTGCCCCAAATTTAGGCGAACGAAATACTTCACGTACTTCGGCGATACCCACGATTTTCTCTTTAAGCTCGGGCGACAACATCCCCGTCAAAGCCTGTTTTACTTCTTCTATCGCACTATAAATAACGCTGTAATAACGCAAGTCCACACCTTCTGCTGCCACCAACCTTCTTGCACCCGCATCTGCGCGCACATTAAAACCAATGACAATGGCTTTAGAAGCAATGGCCAAGTTAATATCGGTCTCGGTAATCCCGCCAACAGCGCTAGAAATAATTTTGACTTTAACTTCATCGGTAGAAAGCTTTGTGAGTGCATCACGCAATGCTTCAGCAGAACCCTGTACATCTGTTTTTAACACGATATTTAATACATTCAATGCGCCTTCACTCATGCGTTCAAACAAATTGTCTAACTTCGCACCTTGTTGGCTGGCCAGTTTTACTTCTCTAAACTTGCCTTGTCGGTATAAAGCAATTTCGCGGGCTTTTTTCTCATCACCCACTACCCACACATCATTACCGGCATTGGGTGTGCCCGATAAGCCCAACACTTCTACCGGAATAGAAGGACCCGCTTCATTAATAGGATGGCCTGTTTCATCAAACATGGCGCGCACTCGGCCAAATTCCAAGCCACTTAAAATAATATCACCTTTCTTAAGCTCGCCGCTTTGTACCAAGATAGACGCTACTGGCCCTCGACCTTTATCCAAACGAGATTCGAGCACAATACCCCGCGCAGGAATACCGGTTCTAGCACGCAGTTCCAACATTTCAGATTGCAATAAAATAGCATTTAATAAATCATCTATACCCTGGCCGGATTTAGAAGAGACGGATACAAATAAAGTATCACCGCCCCAACCTTCCGACACCACGCCATAATTGGCCAATTCGCCTTGAATTTTTTCTGCATCGGCGCCTGGCTTATCAATTTTAGTCACGGCGACAACAATAGGCACTTCAGCAGCCCGCGCGTGCTGTATGGCTTCTACTGTTTGTGGCATCACACCATCATCCGCAGCAATCACCAGTACGACGATATCGGTACACTGCGCTCCGCGCGCGCGCATGGCCGTAAAGGCTTCATGTCCCGGTGTATCCAGAAAAGTGATAGTCCCTCTATCCACTGTCACATGGTACGCACCGATGTGTTGCGTAATACCGCCCGCTTCGCCACTGGCCACTTTAGTGCGACGAATATAATCTAATAAAGAAGTTTTACCGTGATCGACATGCCCCATGATGGTCACCACCGGTGGCCGTGTGACTTCAACACCGCCCTGGGTCGCTTCTTCTAGGAAGACATCGCTGTCCATTTCATTCGTTTTAGCCTGCTTCGCGATATGGCCCATTTCTTCCACGACTATCATTGCCGTATCTTGATCGATAACTTGGTTAATAGTTGCCATCGCGCCCAATTTCATCAAGGCTTTGATCACATCCACACCTTTTACCGACATTTTTTGGGCGAGCTCCGCCACTGTGATCGTTTCAGGCACAAAAATCTCATGGACCATAGGGGCTACAGGTTTAGCAAATTCCTGATGCAATGCGCGTCTGGCTTCATCAGAGCCTTTTTTGGGTCGATCCTTATTGTGCTGAAAACTGGGCCGTTTATCTAATTTACCGTGTCGTTTACTCGATATATTGTCGTCGTCTATTCTACGACGCACCTCTTTTTTATGACCGCGTTTACCATCTCCAAATTCATCACTGCTCTCTTCTCTGATCACTTGTTTGTTTTGAGTAGCCTTCACTTCTTCTTCTAATTTTTTAAACCCTTCATCCAAAGAAATAGGTGTCGCCGCTTCAGCTGTTTTCTTCGTTTTGGTTTTACGAGTTTTAGCAGGGGTTTCAGTATTGATGGAGGTTTCTTCTGGGACATCATTGCCAGAAGTAGGCGTTTCATTTGTCGTTGTCACCACTGGTTCAGGCGGCGTTACTTCGACGGGTGCTTCTATTTCCACAGGCGGTGGCGCTATGATAGTTTTTTTCAATGTGGGTTTTTTCTTTACCATCACATCTACATTTCTAACTTTACTGCGGCCTTCTGTTTGGGATACGGACAGTTGGCTTGCGACATTTTTCTTCAATGCCACTTTCGCCGGCGTCTTAGCGACTGAGGATTTTTCTTCTGTCGTGGAAGATAAACTTAGTTTTTTTAACCCTAACTTTTTAGGTGAGGCAGCAGACTTTTCTTTTAAATCTGTATCCTTCTTGTCATCATGTTCTGTCATAAATCACCTCATCATATTCTAAGCGCCGCCGAACTAAATCCTGAATAACCATTATTTATCATCAGTAAACCAAGGTTCACGCGCTTTCATAATCAATTGAGAGGCGCGTTCTGCGCTTAAGTTAGCGTCGATTTCCACTAAATCGTCTACAGCCAATTCTGCCAGGTCTTCCATCGTAATCACACCTTGAGCAGCCAGACTATAAGCCAATTCTTCTGTCATCCCCTCCATCGCTAATAAATCCGCGGCGGGTTTAACAGCAGACTTACGCACGGCTTCTTCATTGGCAATCGCTTCTAGTGCGCGCTCACGTAATGCCGCAACGATATCCTCATCAAATTCTTCTATAGCCAACATGTCTTCTAATGCAACATAAGCAACTTCTTCTAGAGTAGTAAACCCTTCGCGCACTAAAATAGCGGCTATTTCTTCTTCAACATTTAATTTGTCTGCAAAAAATTCCTGGTATGAACCTTGTTCTACGACGGCTTTTGCTTCAATCTCATCTTGAGTCATGACATTCAAAGTCCAACCCGTTAACTCAGTCGCCAAACGTACATTTTGTCCATTACGGCCTATCGCTTGTGACAATTGTTCTTGCTTCACCGCAATATCAATAGAATGCAAGTTTTCATCGACCACAATAGATTCTATTTCAGCCGGTGCCATCGCATTGATCACCAACTGTGCTGGATTATCATCCCATAAAACGATATCCACACGCTCGCCGCCCAATTCATTGGAAACAGCTTGTACCCTAGAACCACGCATACCAATACAAGCGCCTATCGGATCGATACGGCCATCGTTGGTTTTAACCGCTATCTTGGCGCGTACACCGGGATCGCGTGCCGCTGCCATCACTTCAATAATTTGCTCACCAATTTCTGGCACTTCAATTCTGAACAATTCCATCAGCATGCCCGGTCTGGTGCGGCTAAAAAATAATTGTGGACCACGGGGTTCATAATGCACATCGTATAAATAAGCACGTACCCTATCACCGATGCGGAAAGCATCTGTTGGCAACATTTCTGAACGTTGTAACAAGCCTTCGGCATTAAAACCTAAATCCAATAATAGCCATTCTCGTGTGACTTTTTTAACCACTGCTGTAAATAACTGTCCGACTCTTTCAGAAAAAATATTGACAACTTCTTGACGTTCCGCTTCACGAATTTTCTGCAAAATAATGTGTTTGGCCGCTTGCGCATCGATACGACCAAAGCTGACCGACTCTAAGGGGCTTTCTATCACATCACCGATTTTAACTTGCAGCCCTTGTGCCAAGGCTTCCGTAATATTTAATTGTGCGCCTTCTATCAGATAGTCTTCATCTGCCACAATCGTAACACGACGCGTCGTCGTATACTCGCCAGACTCTCTGTCTACCTTAACCACGACATCCCAATCGGCACCATAACGCTTTTTGGTCGCCATGACCAAAGCCGCTTCCAATGCTTGAAACGCAATATTTTGATCTATCCCTTTAGTATCAGACAAGGATTTAACTAATAATAAAACTTCTTTACTCATATTGGCCTCACTTTAATCCGGCTGCTACCAAATGCCCTTTAACGATATTGATGAATGGTATTGAGTATGGGGTGTCGTCTACTGTGATGATCACCTCTTTGTCCGTCACTGCGGTTAAAATGCCTTGCCACGAACGTCGCTCAGCCATTTTTTCATGCAGCTTAATACTTACCATCTCCCCTATAAACCGCTGATATTGCATCAAGCTAAACAACGGCCTTTCAATCCCAGGTGAAGAAACCTCCAGTACATAAGCAAGATTCAGATCTCCCTCAGCTTCTAAGAGTGCCGACAATTCAGCGCTTGCCTTAGCGCAATCGTCCAAATTCACTCCGCCTGGTTTATCCATATAAATACAAAAGATACTACGCGACCCTTCCTGTCGTTGTTCGCAACCCCAATACTCATACCCCAAATGGGTGAGCGCTGGCGCTAGCAATGTATCTAATTGTTTATAGGTCATTTCTCTACAATCTCTACTCTCTAAAAACCAAAAATGGGCCTATAGCCCACTTTCGCATGTTACTCATTAAAGTATATGTGGTAAATAGTTACATACAAAAAAACCCCTAGCGGGGTTATTTATATCACTAAAATTTGGTAGCGGGGGCAGGATTTGAACCTACGACCTTCGGGTTATGAGCCCGACGAGCTACCA
>CAMFJO010000036.1 GCA_945956945.1 uncultured Legionellales bacterium
ATGTTACATTGATCGATAGAATAGTTGATGTGGGGAATGAAATGGAACAGTCAAATGAAGATAAAATAGAGACCTTGAAAAGTGAGGTTTGTTCGGAAAGCATGCCTCAAACCGTTGCGGTAAAAGATGAAGAAGGAAATCCAAAAGAAAGTGAAACAGGGTTGTTAATAGATAGGGATTTTGTGGAAACCGCCCCCATAGAGAGCGTCGAAGATTCCAAAAAAGAAGTGGCTAGGAAGGAATCGATAGAAGCACTAGAAGATAAAATGACGCTAAAGAAATTTTCTTCTTCAAAAGATACTATTGCAAAACGTATGCTAAAACACACACGCCGGAGTGACTCTGAAAGCAGCACGGAAGAGATTATAAATTTGAAAGAACTGAACGATTTTAAGCTCGGGAAGATGTATGCAGAAGGCCGTGGGGTAAAGCAAAACATAATTACAGCAATACAACTCCTTATGAAAGCCGCCCAAAGCGGAAAATATGTCAGTGAAGCGCAATTTTATCTGGGATTACTTTTCGCCGATGGCCTTTATGGGTGCGGTGAAAATGAAGCTACCGCAATGTATTGGTTTAATTGCATAACGGCAGAACCAATGGGACTGAATAGGGATTCCTTATATTATTTAGGGGTTATTTACGAAAGAGGTTATATAAAGAAAAAGGCTGCAACAGACTATAAGGACGAGGCTAAAGCCAGAGATTATTTTTTAAGTGCCGCACAACAAGGCCATGCGGGAGCTCAATACCATTTAGCCGTTATGTATTTAGAGGGTCGCGGCGGAAATCCCAATGAGCAAGAGGCTATAAATTGGTTTAGGCAAGCAGCCTGCCAAGGGTATACTTGTGGCGTGGGTGTAGAAATTATATCTAAAGAAATGCCGAAATTAATTTCGGCTATAGTACAAATCTTAGGTCAGAATTATACAGAAGACATGGAAAGAATGTTTTCACAGCTCTGGCATAAAGGAATTCCTCCCCTCACAGATGTAACACTCTATAATTACAAGTATGAAATTTATTCTTCCAAAGAAGAAATTCCTCCCGTTAAAAAGAGAAGAATAGTGTATTTATATGTAGAAAACGGGGTGTTGCATTATCAAATTGTGAGGCAACAAGAAGTCCGTGCCGGAACCTTAGAGGTAGCGGCCGGGTTTAACTTAGATAAACTGGTAGATGTTTGCTTTATTGATACGCTTCCAACCACAGAAAAAATCAGGCAAATATGGTACAGTTGTGCCATTCCTCAAACAAGCTGCATTTATAAAATTAGCGCGGACAATGGACATGAAGTTAAAGCTTACGCAATAGATGTCAGCCCACAGGACAGTAAACAGGAAATAGAAACGAGATTATTAGCATTTGCAAGAGAGCAGGGATGGTGTTTGTCCAAAGAAGAAAATTTGCTGCCTTTAGAAAAAGGATTCGAAGATCAGCTAAAAGAAAAGGGAGAGCTGGAACCTTCCTATGAAGTTAATTTTTCGCTAAAAATGTTGCCCGCGTATCAAGAGGTTTTGACAGAAGAAATCAAATTTTTAGAATTTTTAAATAAGCTTCTTTGTACTTTAAAGCTTGAAGAATTTAAGAGGCTTTTCGAGGATAAGCAAGATATTAAAACAGTAGAAGAGGCTATCCTTGTTCTTGAAAAATTAAAAGATTGTCAGGCAGAGATAAGGGGTACTTTTAAGCAAGACCCGACAGATTCTTCCGAGATTATTGGTATTTTAAAATCCGCCTATGAAGGCAGAATAAATTTTGACGATTATTTGAAAGTGACTCGTTTTATAAATTTTCTGTACATTAAACTCAACAAAATAGGTTTAGAGTCTAAAATATATAGTCTGTGCCAAGAAAATGAAGGCGTTCTTTCTTCAAGTGTATTAACCAACTTGCCCGCCATATTTACCGCTCAATTTATCACTAGAAGAATAATGGTGCTAAATAATTTAGCCAATTGTTTCCGAGAAAAGCATGCAGAAATCTATCAGCTAGATAGCATTTTTTTCACTATTAATAAATTAGTGACCCTGGTAGAAAGAGCTCTACCTCCATCTTTGCAACCTGAGACGCAAGATGAAAAAAGAAATCTGGAGAGTATGAGAGAGATCCATCTAAAGTTGAGTAAAGAGAAAAATGATTTTAAAAATTATTGCTTTAAGTTAATAAAACCCATTTTTAATTTGTTGATGCTGGAGATGGATGGGGTAGATATGGCGGTTATCCTTCGCACCTTCTTGGCGCAAAAAAAAGATTTAATGAGTTCTTTTTCTTTTTTAGAAGAGCGGTCCCAAGGTAATGAAGAGCGGCTTAAAAAAATTGAAGAAATAAAAAGAGAGGTTGCGGAGGCTCAGGAGCTTGTGTATCTCATAGCCTGTATTATAGACTTGCTTACTTTGATCCCTATACTATTTCCAGAGATAAATGAAGTTAAAAATATAGAAAATACCGATCTTGGTTTGATGGATCTGCCTTTTTCTCAAACACCAGATACTGAATGTGTCAGTCCTCGGCAGCGCCGTATATCTGTACCTAGAGTAGGTGATTTATGGGAGAAATTGTCCCCGCATTCTAGTTATAGGTCCATTTCATCGCCTGTGGGCGATCGAATGAGAAAAAAAGAAAATTCAGAAGAAGTAATGCATAGTAAAAGTCCATTGAAAGAGCGGAATAGCCCTAGGGCTACTGGCCGTAATTCGCTACTATTTAGCCCTACTTACTCTCTAGCGGATAGCTGTAATAGAACGTCCAATTTAGACGATCAAAGCAAGAAAGGTCATCATGCTCTAACGCAATCAGTCGGCCCCTTAAATAGGCCCTTGCGAGGCGTAGCCGATGAGAGGAGAGCGGGTTTTTCTGCTGTTCCTTCTTTATCGCTTGAGGATAAAGAAGAAAAGAGAAAGAAAGGCTACTTTAGCCTTTCTGAATCATGCGATGGCGTAAGCCGAGCAAAAAAGTCTAAACCCCGAGAGGGTTTTTTTGAAGGCAGGAATAGGGTATCCTCATTTTCTCCTCCTCAGGTACAAGCCCAGACACCGCCCCTGTTGTCGCTAGACGCCAAAATGGAGGAAAGTATGGTCGAAGAGGGTCATAAGGCGGGTAGAAAATTTTCTTTATCGCAACAAATGACCACTCCGCGAGTGGTCTCCCCATCTAAGCCAGCAGTTATAGGGAAGGAGGAACAAGCTCGTAGCGCTCTTCCGCCTAACCGAACTTCATACAACAAATGAAATCACTGAAAATCATCCTATACCATAGGGTCTGTTGACATTGGGTTAATCGGCTGCAAAATGAGTAGAATCGGTGCAAATACACGCAAATTCTCGTTAAATAGTATCCACTATTCGCCTCGAATTTGCGTGTATTTTCCCTCGATTCCCTCATTTTTCGCGTCGACAAACCAAATGTCAACAGACCCTAATGTTCTATTATCTTGTCACATCCCTTTGCTTTGCGGCTCACTGGATCCTTAGTGTTACTATATTGTTTACATCTCTGTGCGGTCTGATCGGCATCGTGCTTCGCGCTTCCTACCGACCCCATTGCTTGGGGCTCAGCATTGATATTATGCGCGTGGCCAGCGCTCGGGCCGCTTACTTCCTCGTGGCCTCTGACCAAATTCTGTGCCTCCGCCTGCCCTGCAGCGCAAAATACAGCCAATCCTAAGATAAACGCCACTTTTTTGATTTTGCTTAACATCTTGATTTTCCTCGAATTGTTTCTGCTGAATGAACTCCTCAGACCGGGAAAAGTGTGTTTGCTTTTCTTGCTAATTATGGTCTAATTTTGAACTAAAATCAATTGTCCGTGTGCACCCATAGATTCTCGCTGAACTAAAGCAGGAAAAATTAGCTGACAAATGCCCAAACAACCGCTAATATTACAAGCAGTTACATGAAAAACAGCTGAGGTCTTGCCTATATAGCCTTAAAGGCCTTCCTATGGTATTATTATACATTCGTTCGGTTAATATTTACCTATACTTAGAATAATTTTTAGCGAGATAAAAAATGGCAGCGAATAGCGATTATGTAAGCACTTTCACCACCGTCCTTGAAACAGTCCGCGGTAGATGCGAAGAATTATGCCAAACCTTTTTGGGGCAGGGTATAGAAAATTGCGCTCAACTGTATGAACAAGATAAAGACACATTACAATTCCCCCGTAAAAAGCAAAACTATTCTCCCAATGAATGTTGCATTTTACTGGCTGCGGGCCAAATAATGCAGATCCAGGGCCATGTTGATAACATAACCCTCGTTTTAACCGAAATAGATAAAAGCGATCTAGAGGCTATGAAAAACGCTCTTATAGCGGGCCCAGGGGGAGCTGAGTGGAAAAAACTATACGATTCTAATCGTGCTCAATTTAAATGCGATAAGTTGAAAAAATTATGGGACGCTGTGGTGGTTACACGCTTATTAGTCTCTCAATTTGATGGCGTTAAGGATCTTGCTGGAAAAATAAGCTTATCAGCAGAGCAGATAGACGATGTTAATCGTAGCCTTCAGTATTTAAGTTTATCCTTGCATCCCAATAGTTCAAATTATTATGCCAAAGACATCGGTCTATTGGATAAATTTGCAGCACGATTTTTCAAAAAAGAAGTAAGAAACATTTCATCCTCTCCTAATAGCGCAAAGAGTATTGCTAGCCAATCCTCACCCTTGAATGTCCCTCGTAATCGTGATAGTCAATTATCATCCCTATTACTTACACAGAGCGCACCTTCGGGAAACAGTTTTTTTAATTTGCTCAGGACCATTAGCGATATCTCCTTACCTTCGTCGGATGAGGTATCGGATGAAGAAGAAAATATAGCGGGAAGTGGTGTCATTAAAAGGCCATTAACACCGGTCGTACCTCGAAACGGGCAAATGTAGAGAAGATTCACCGAACTGTGTCGTCTCCGGCCTGCGGCCGAGGATGACCATATTTGTGTTCTTAAACTGGCAATAGAGTTGACATAGTTCAGGGAACCTTCTCTCAATTTAAGTTCTCAATTCCAGCGTGTTATGGTATAGTTTTATCTATTTGTAACCGATACTATACAATGGATTATCACGCCGAATACCAAGCTAAATTAATGACTGCAGAAGAAGCCGCCCAATGCATCCCTGCATCGGGTAATATCGGTATAGGCATGGCCATGAGCGCACCGCCAGCCTTATTACAGGCTCTGGAAAAACGCGTTGTCCAACACGATGTAGAACAGCTTAATCTTTATTATCTGCATTCAGCTTTCCCCTTAACGAACAGTTTGTTGAAATACCCATACATGGATAGAATCAAGCCGCATCCTTTTTTTATGGGGGCTAAGGAACGAGAATTGATTCATTTGGGTACTGCAGACAATCGACGTGTGGTTTTTTTCATGCCCAGTAATTTCAGTGAAGTTCCCCAAATTATTCAACGCTATTTGGATTTAGATGTTTTTGTTATGACGGTTTCGCCTATGGATAAGGGCGGTTATTTTAGCTGTGGTACCAACAGCGATTACACGATTCCGGCAGCCCGAATGGCGAAAAAATTAATCGTTGAAGTCAATGCGCATATGCCTCGGGCCGCCGGCAATTGCAGTCTGCATGTGGCTGAAATCGATGTGTTTATCGAGAACAATGTCCCTTTGTGTGAAGCACCAGTGAAACCGATTGGCGAGATCGACAAAGAATTGGCCAAACAAATCTTGCACTTAATTCCGGATAAAGCTACGTTGCAATTTGGCATTGGCTCTGTGCCCAATGCACTGTGTGCGGCTTTAACATCGCATCAAGATTTAGGCTTGCACACAGAACTGATTTCACCGGGAATTATGGATCTCATTCAATGCGGCGCCATTACCAACCGTTTCAAAAACATCAACCAGCATAAAAGCGTTTACACCTTTGCGCTGGGCGATAAAGCGATGTACGATTTTTTAAATGAGAATTCCAGTATGGAATGCCATCCGGTCGACTATGTGAACGATCCTTATGTTATTGCCCAAAATGATAGGGTGGTGTCCATCAACAGTTTTGTGCAAGTGGATCTCTTTGGCCAAGTCAACGCAGAATGCGTCAATGGCAAGCAATTTAGCGCTGTGGGTGGGCAATTGGACTTTATACGTGGTGCTCAATTATCCCGTGATGGTTGCTCTATTTTAGTAGCCCATTCTACCGCAATGGAGGGCAGCGTATCACGCATCGTGTCGATGATTGAAGGCCCCGTCACCGATTCCAGAGTGGATGTGCAATATGTGGCGACGGAATATGGGATAGTGAATTTGAAAGGAAAATCAACTTACGATCGGGCAATTGCACTCATCGACATTGCCCATCCCAAATTTCGCGACGAATTATGGCAACAAGCCAAAACCATCATGGGTATGAAAGGCTGGGTATAACTTGCTCGCGTATTTTATTTAGCCTATAATCCTAGCCAAATAGCCTTGGATCTGTACAATAAAATGACTAATGTAAGCAAGCCTGTCTTGTCCTGGTGCAAACAGCACCTTAAAAAAATACTCATCTTGGTTGTTGTCATTGTCATCATAGGCTTATGGTTAAATCATGGCAAAAAAAAGCAAACTAACTTGAATGCCATGCCAGTAGCCGTCGTCAAAATAGCCACTGTGGCAGAAAAACAAGTAAGCGATCAATTTACCACGATTGGAACCGTAAAAGCCTTAAAGGGCACGGATGTCAGTTCTTCGGTGACAGGCAAAATAGCCACGATTGACTTTAGTTCAGGCCAATCGGTTAATAAAGGTCAAGTGTTATTTACCTTAGAAAACGATGACTTGGTTTCTACCGTCAAACAAGATAAAGCCAAATACACTTACGATCAAGCGCAATACCAACGCTATGCGAAGTTAGTGCAATCTGGAGTGGTATCGCAATCTGCGCTGGATTTGAATCAATCGACCATGGAACAAAGCAAAGCGCAACTGGAACACGATCAAGCTTTATTAAACAAAACCATTATCACGGCACCTTTTTCTGGAACCTTAGGCGTCGTACAGGCCAGCGTGGGAGATTATATCACCGAAGGCAAGGCTATTGTCGCCTTAGAGGATGATTCTACATTGTATGTGGATTTTTATGTCCCTGAACGTATCAGCGATTTGGTTGCTGTAGGGCATCGTGTGGTGGCAACTTCCAAACAAGCGAATACCTATCAGTGGACAGGAACCATCGAAGCGATCAACCCGAGCAT
>CAMFJO010000037.1 GCA_945956945.1 uncultured Legionellales bacterium
GCCTTGATGATACCGTATATCCGCAACCTGGGAAGCTAGCTTCTCAGCATCCCAAGTGAAATGAGGCCAGTTTTGATGCTCATGTATCCACATATTAATCACCGTATGATTTGCGGTGATTATAGCGGCTATTCGCCGCAATAGCAAGTTAATAGCCGCATAAAATGCGGTGATTAACGGCGTTATTCGCCGCACTCTCAGAAAAACACCTCTTTCAGGGCTTGCGAAGACTCGCCACCACACCCGCACCATTGCTTAAGTCTTTGATTCTATAGGGTCTTTTCGGCAGCCACCATTCTATAAAAGGATACTTTTAATGTCTTTTTTGAATCACACTCACGCTCTTTAATATTGCCTTAAGAATAAAATGCTATGATACGGCTATATTTTTTCAGGGATCTGATTTGGCGCTTCACACTAAAAACCATTATGAAGCCCTCAATACTATCAAGGAGGTGTATGTCAATAAAATAATAGAGCGAAGTAACTTACCATGCCAAGAACCATAACGCAATTTCAAGCTTTCTTAATACTATTACAATTACCCGAGTGGTCCGATCCTGAACGAGATGCCTTAGAAAGGTTATCTTTATCCGGCATACGCGATGCCAGCAAAGACGATTGGGTGGCCGATAAATTGAACCAACGTAAAGCCTTATCACCCTATACCGTATCGCTTAACCCGAATGATATTACGAACGATCCTGCAAGAAGGTATTTTGAAACCACTTTAGCCTACCACACTTTAGAAGACAATCTCGATGCCTTGCCTGTTGAACTATTAGAATGGCTAATAGCCGGTATTGCCAGCAACTTGTCCAAGGAGAGCTTGGCTGAAATTAAAAAATTGCTCCACTTGCATCCGGATCAAATTGAAGATCCTAATAGGAAACAATATGCCGATGCCATTCTTAAAATCCAACAAGGCGCCTGTTTTGCACAATGGAGTGATGCTAAAAAAGAAAAAATGAAACTGCTGATGAGTTTGTGTCTCCACTGTTTATTTAGCTCTAGTGAAAACGATCGCTGGCTTCCACTGAATATTTACGATCAGGGGTTATTCAGCCAAAAAAATCGCGGTAAAGAAGCATTAAGCGCACAAGACTCCACTCGTAACCATCACTATGGATTATTAAAAGGACATATGCCCATACCGCAAGACGATATTTGTTTTTCTGAGTTAGCCAGTGACTTCTTGAAACCCTCGGATCAATCCACTTTTAATCAAAAAGCCCAATGGCCCAGATACGCTTTTTCAAAACGCGTGCACCCCTATTCAAACGCCATATCAGGCACTATGCTTTGCTTATTGAAACATTTTTCGTACCATAAAAAAGCCTATGGTGAAAAATCTCCT
This sequence comes from uncultured Legionellales bacterium, assembly GCA_945956945.1. Lineage (GTDB taxonomy): Bacteria > Pseudomonadota > Gammaproteobacteria > UBA1113 > UBA1113 > VFKP01. The sequence goes on from CAMFJO010000037.1 coordinate 1,358, forward strand.
TTACATGACCCTAAAATTTTGCGTTCCTTAATACAATTAATCATATCACTGCGGCTATTTATACATGGTGGACACAGTTTATTAGAGTTTACCTCCGTTTTAAAAGTTCCAGCAGTACAACATGAATTTAAGGACATCGTCGGGTTTTCCGAAATGGATATTGAGCGTTTATTTTATGAAGAAAATGAAACTGCTTTTTATAAAGCGCTCATGGCAACGATTGTCTATAACGAAACTTTATTAAAGCGAAGAAGTATTCAGGATGAAATAATAGCGCATGGCGGGGAATCTTCATCCGATCCCAATCGTTTCATTTCACATCCAGAATATCAAAAACAACTGGCTGAACTTAAAAGTTACATTAGAGGAGTCGTCTTACCAAAAATATCCCAAGCGCGTGGCAAACAAATCTTTGAACACGTCTTAGAGAAGCTTGAACAACATGCGCTTTCTGAGGCAAAAGCACTCATAGAAGAATTTAGGAAAACAGCCGATTCTGTTTCTTTCTTCAAAAGTCAGGGAACTTTCAACTTTCTAGTCAATGGCGTTGCGGGGCAAATCGATGAATTATTGAATTTTGAGCCAACCATCGAAGGTGAAATAGAGAGTGAAAGCGCTTGCAGCCATGTCAGCCAAAATACACACTCTCACCACAGCCACAGCTCCCAGTTTCGTTAGGGTTAATCAGCTTAAGGCGGCCATTCACACCTTCTTGAACGTAATCTATCACACTGCCCTGTACATACGGCCACGCTGTCAGGGCAACAAAAATAGAAAAACCCGCTGTCAGCGCAATCACTTCATCGTCTTTCTCCGGTGCATCCACATAATCCAGGGTATATTTGCTCCCCGAACAACCCGCTTTTTTCATGCCAATCCGTAAAGCTGTACTGGGCGGTGTTTGCTTTCGGGCCTGGCGCTCTAAATGGGTCAAAGCTTTGGTGGTGACCGTTAAGCGCCCCACCACGCCGCATACGGTTTCAGGTTGATATTGTGTTACTTTATCCATATTGCCTCACTATATTGTTTACTGCTTCTACGACCATACGTGCACAATAATGATACCTTTGCGGTAAAACAAGTGCTTCTACGATAAGTTTAGCCTTTAAGGTTTCCGCTGTCGAAAGGTTAACACCCGTTAAAAAAATGTTTAGCCATTCCACCGCGGCAATTAAATAGCCGCTGCCCAACACTCTATATCGCACTTCACGTATCGTATTGTTTTCAATGTATAAATACAATTGCAACCAGCTGCCTATATCTTTTGCACCGACTTCTGCTGTAAAAACACCTGGCATCTCATCCGGCCACAAGGGCTTTGCTACCGCTTGTTGCAACAAGGTTAATACCGCTTCATTATACATCATTGCCCCGCCAAGTCACGCAGACGTTTTACTTCTGAACGAATCATCGCCAATGCGCGACGCACCTCTTCTTCTGTGGTATAACGGCCCAGAGAAAAACGCAAGGAAGAAAGCGCCTGGAGATCGCTCAAGCCTATCGCTTTTAACACGTGTGATGCTTCCACCTGCGTGGAATTACACGCAGAGCCTGCAGAAGCTGCAATGTGCGGCAAACTCATTAATAAAGCTTCTGCATTGACACCCTGAAAACACACATTGATATTATGCGGTACTCTGTGTGCTTCGCTCCCATTTAAACTCACGCCGCCTAAGGACAATAAGCCAGGTAAAAACACAGCATTTAATCGGCGAATATGTTTCCCCTCTTGCTGTTCATTCTGTTTGGCACGATCAAAAGCCACACTCATCCCCACAATTTGATGGGTTGCTAAAGTACCGGCGCGTAAACCTTGCTCTTGTCCGCCACCCCAAAAAAGAGGTGTTAAGCGCGCACGCGGATTATCTCGCACAAACAGTGCGCCACACCCTTTAGGACCATAGACTTTGTGCGCGGAAAAGGACATTAAATCCACCGGTATGGTGCTTAAATCGACTGGGATTTTCGCCATCGCCTGCGCTGCGTCGACATGGAATAAAATCCCTCGGCTACGCGTTAAAGCCGCGATCTGTGCAATGGGTTGAATGGTGCCAATTTCATTATTAACCCACATTGTCGAAATTAAAGTGGTTTGCGGTGTCATAGCGGCTTCAATCGCCTCGACCGTCACAATGCCCTCTTTATTGGGGGAAACCAAACTAATGCTAAAGCCTTCTTTCTCGAGTGCTCTAAACACATCCAATACTGCTTTATGCTCTATGGTAGTGCTAATAATGTGCTTACCTTTTTTGGCATAAAAACGCGCGGCGCCTTGTATGGCTAAGTTATTCGCCTCTGTTGCCCCTGAGGTAAAAATAATTTCTCTGGGACTAGCGCCCACACTGGCGGCCAATCGCTCACGGGCTTCTGCGATCGCCTTGTCGGCACGCCAGCCGTAAATGTGCGTGGCAGAACTGGCATTACCAAAATTACCAGCGCGTGTTAAACAGCGCATCATTTCTGCGGCCACCACCTCATCTACAGGGGTCGTCGCCATATAATCCAGATAAATAGGATCGAAAGCATCAGGAGTCAATTTTTTTCTCCACGGCTGTCAAAATACCTCGTAAAATATTGAGTTCTTGTACATCGGGCCTGGCTCTATGGTACAAGCGCTTTAAGCGCGACATCAAGCGCTTAGGAAATTTAGGATCGAGAAATTGAGTCAGCACCATGATGCGTTCTAAATGTTGAAAATACCCTTCCATCGCGACATCATCCGCCAATGCGATTTCGGATCCTTCGCTCAGCGTAAAAGCATCTGCAGAGAGTGCTAAATGCAATTCGTAAGCCATGATCTGTACTGCTTGTGCCAAATTAAGCGAACTGTATTCATCTGCCGTATCGATACACACATAAGCATGACAACGATCCAAAGCCTCATTAGTTAAACCAGTCCGCTCAGCGCCGAATAAAAAGGCAATACGGCCTGTGGTTGATTTTGCGCTTAACCAATCACCACATTCTCTTGGCCTCAAAAGCGGAGCTGCCAAATCGCGTTGACGCGCGCTCGTCCCGATGACACAGGTTACGCCGGTTAAAGCTTCATCTAAAGTGGCGGTGACACGCGCTTGCTGCAATACATCGATAGCCGAAGCTGCCAGCGCATCGGCCTCAGCATGTGGAAATTGTTTGGGCGCAACTAAAACAAGATTTTTAAACCCCATGGTTTTCATCGCCCGCGCCGCGGCTCCTATGTTACCGGGATGGCTCGTGTTTACTAAAATAAAATCGATCTGTTTATGCATTTTCAAAAAAATCTCTTGCTTTCTTGGCATCCAATAAAATTTGTTCTTTTAAGGCTTCGAAAGACTCAAATCTTTTTTCATCGCGTAATTTGTGAATAAAATCCACTTCCAGATAATGGCCATAAATGTCTTCATCAAAATCAAAAATATGCACTTCTAATAAAACACGCGTGCCATTGACGGTAGGCCGCTGACCCACATTGGCTACCCCTTTTAACACCCTATCGCCAATACCTTTTATGGTTACCACAAATACGCCCCATACCGGCGAGGCTCGACGCAACAAATGAATATTCGCCGTGGGAAAACCAATGATACGCCCGCGTTGATGACCTTTGGCCACTCGCCCTACTAAACCATAAGGCCTACCTAAATAGCATTCCACTAAAGATAAATTCGCCACCGCCAAAGCCGCGCGGACTGCCGTACTGCTAACGCGGCTATCATTTAAAACGAAAGTCGGTACACGCTGAACGCTAAATTGATGTGCTTGTGCCATTTGCACTAAAAAATAATAATCGCCTTTTCTATCAGCGCCAAAATGAAAATCATCGCCCACTACCCAATGCGCTACCTTAAAATAAGGAAAGATAATTTTTTGTAGAAATTCTTCGGCAGACAAAGCCGCCATGTCTTGATCAAAACGCAAACAGAGAATGGTGTCGACACCTTGTTTTTCTATTTCATTGATTTTTTCTCTAAATCGCGTTAAACGCGCCGGAATATCGCGATGTTGAAGTTGCGCAAAGTATTCATTGGCTTGCGGTTCAAATAAAATGACAACCGAAGAAACGTCTAATTCATGGGCTTTTGAAACAAGCTCTTTCAGAATATGCTGGTGCCCCAGGTGTACGCCATCAAAATGTCCCAGGGTAATCACTGCCGGAATAGGCAACCTAGATAAGGAAGGATGGCGTATGATTTTCACGAATCTCTTTTCCTGGCGCTTAAGAAATGCCTAAAATTTAACCCCGTTAAACGTAACACAATCAAATATAAAATTATGGAGCCAAATACCAAGCTTAACAGCATTTCCACTCTAAAGCCCCGATGCCATTGCATCCACGTTGCTAATGAGGGTGATAACCAGAATAAAAAAACCACCATAGCAGCATTGGCAATCAATAACTGGAGCGCATAGCGTTTCCAATGAGGATCACAATGCCAAATCCCTCTGCGGTATAAAAATACAGCCAATAATACCGCATTTAAGGTAGACGATAGAGAAGTGGATAAAGCAAGACCTGCATGACGCAAAGGAATAATCAAAGCCATATTGATCACCACATTACAGCCCATCGCAATAGCAGCACATTTTACCGGTGTTTTAATATCCTGGTTGGCATAAAATCCCGCCGCTAATATTTTCACGACCATAAAAGCAGGCACACCGATAGCAAACATCATCATACTTTTATTGGCCATGATGACGTCAAAGGTACTAAAAGCACCCGATAAATAGAAACTGGATAATAAAGGCCCCGATAATATCAACAAGCCTAAACCTGCGGGCATACCGATCAGCAATACCATCCGTAAACCCCAATCGATAATGTGGCTAAATTCGGCAAGATCTTCTTTGGCTTTATGTTGAGACAAATGCGGTAATACCACTGTAGCGATGGCTACACCAAAAATGCCCAAGGGAAAAGAAGTTAATCTATCGGAATAGTACAACCAGGACACGCTGCCTATCGGTAAAAAAGAAGCGAATAAGGTATCCACCAATACGCTAATTTGCGCTACCGATACACCGAATAAGGCGGGTACCATTAATTTCAATACGCGAATAACACCCGGATGTCGCCACTGTATGCGTGGCCGTACCATTAATTTTAATTGTTTTAAAAAAGGGATCTGGAAGGATAATTGTAACACCCCTGCTAAAAAGACACCCCAGGCTAAAGCATGGACGGGCTGCGGTAGATGCGGTGCTAATAAGAGCGCTGTGCCTATCATGGCAAAATTGAGCAATACCGGGGTAAAAGCAGGTACCGCAAATTTATTGTAGGTATTCAGCAAAGAACCCGCAAAAGCAGTCATCGAAATGAGAAACAAATAAGGAAAAGTGATGCGTAACATCTCGCTTGCTTGATGAAATCGATAAGGATCGCGTAAATAACCGGGCGCAAAGAGCATCACCACCAGGGGCGTTGCTAATTCTACGGCGATGGTGACCAACAATAGTATAGTCCCTAAGGTTCCCATCATACCCGCCACAAAATCTTGTGTCTCTTCGTGCGTATGGCACTCCTTGTATTTGGCTAAGACTGGCACAAAGGCCTGTGAAAAGGATCCTTCTGCGAACAAACGACGCATAAAATTGGGGATTCTAAAAGCCACCCAAAAGGCATCCATGGCCGCACTGGCGCCAAAGACGTGGGCGATGACCATATCCCTCACTAAGCCCATTATTCGAGAAATAAAGGTCATGGAAGATACCAAAGCCGTTGATTTAAGCAGTTTTTTAGTCACTGGTGTTCTCTATGAAGGAAATGGTCCCATGATACCTTATTGGACGGTGA
>CAMFJO010000038.1 GCA_945956945.1 uncultured Legionellales bacterium
TCCCTCGATTCCCTCATTTTTCGCGTCGACAAACCAAATGTCAACAGACCCTAATTGGGCGATTGGCAATTTATTTTAAAGAAAGAAATCTCTGTCGCTTGCGGCCGAGTTGTTGAACAGGAATAAATCATTGACAGCGCTATTCTTTTATTTTACCATCGCCTTTCTTCATAACCCCGCCAAGGGGATACACAACAATAGCAGAAAGGGAGAAAGGTAATGTCTAAAATATTTAAAATACTGTTCATATTAGGTGCTTTTTCAGCAATGAGCTGTCAAGCAGCTTCCGATGGGGTTTATACTGGGATACAAGCAGGTGTCACAGCGGCAGGTACTTCAGGCTCTGTCGGCGATGGATTTTACGGTCATGTACTGCTGGGAGAACAATTTAACCGGTTCTTTGCACTTGAGGTGGGTGGAACAGCGATGCCGCATAATACACTCAACAAAGATGACTGGATAGATAGAGCTTATTTTAATCACATCATTATGGCAGCCTATACGGTAGATGCTGATGCAAAAGTGATGTTGCCTATCAATGATAAGGTTAATCTCTATCTAAAAGCAGGGCCTTCAATGGCACATACAAAGCTAAGCGCTGATAACAGCGATGATACCTACCAGCGTAATATATTAGTGGCAAATGCCAGTACTGGTGTGAGCGTGGATCTTACAAAACACGTATCAACGGATCTATCCGTCGGTGGAATGAAGGGAGATGATTTTGTTTCTGTCTTTGCGGCTTTGGGTTTTAGTTACCACTTTGTTTAAGCATCATGGTTGTGGTTTTTCAAAAATCGCCTATTTCACACAGCTGTATGAAATAGGCGATTTCTATTAAAAATACTTAAGCAAGTCTCATTGTCAAATATATTCCAAAGTTTCAGCCCTTTCAGACTCATTTCATATTGGAGAAGGCTAATCATTGACAGTGTTATTTTTTTATTTTACCATGACCTTTCTTAATAACCCCGCCATGGGGAATATATAACAATAGCAGAAGGGGAAAAAATAATGTCTAAAATATTTAAAATACTATTTATATTGGGTGCTTTTTCAGCAATCAGTTGTCAAGCGGCTTCCGATGGAATGTATACCGGCGTCCAAGGTGGTATAGTGGGTGCCGATTTTGGCGGCAGTGGTGGTTATGGACGTTTGTTATTAGGAACTCAAGTTAACCGATTTTTTGCTTTTGAAATGGGAACAACCTTAGTGCCGCATACCGCTGCTGGCAGTGGCGGTTTTCTTGATAATGCGACTGAAGGCAAGGCTTATACGGTAGATGGCGATGTCAAAGTGATGTTGCCGATTGGCAGCCGCTTTAATCTGTATGCCAAGGCAGGTCCTTCTGTAGGTTATGTAGAGGCTGATACCAGTGGCATGGCCCTGTTGGCCAATGGTTCTGTGGGTATGAATCTAGATCTAACCCAACATGTTTCTACGGATTTATCAGTGGGTGTTATGATAGGGCACTCTGATTTTCTCGATGGTTTTGCTGGTTTAGGGGTTAGTTACCATTTTACTTAAGAGAATTAATCATTCCCGAATCACCAAAAGCGCATATTTCCGATTGTATTAAATATGCGCTTTTTGTTAAAACACTTGGCCAAGTCTCATCGTCATTGTAATACCCCCTACTTATTTATATAATGGCTCGATTAGAGTCATTATAATTTAGGTTATCCATGCAAAAAAGTGCTATTAGCCCAACGCGGCAAGAAAATTATCCAGAATGGTATCAACAGGTTATCAGTGAGGCCGATCTAGCCGAAGTATCACCGGTACGAGGTTGTATGGTGATTAAGCCCTGGGGATATGCTATCTGGGAACGTCTTCAAAAGATTTTAGATGCCCGCTTAAAAGACACGGGCCATGTTAATGCGTATTTTCCACTGTTAATTCCCTTAAGCCAATTAGAACGGGAAGCAAAGCATATAGAAGGTTTTGCCAAAGAATGCGCTGTAGTAACCCACCATCGTCTCATCAGCGATGGCGAAGGTGGCTTAAAACCCGACGGAACTTTGGAAGAACCCTATGTGATTCGTCCTACCAGCGAAACCATTATCGGCACTATGTACAGTAAATGGATTCAATCCTACCGAGATTTGCCAGTCTTATTAAATCAATGGGCGAATGTCATGCGCTGGGAAATGCGTACCCGTTTATTTTTACGCACTTCCGAGTTCTTATGGCAAGAAGGGCATACAGCACATGCCACTGCGGAGGAAGCAGTCGAAGAAACTTTGAAGATTTTAGAGTTGTACCGCTGTTTTGTGGAAGGTGTATTGGCTATGCCGGTCATCGTTGGCGAAAAAACAGAAGGCGAACGTTTCCCCGGGGCCGTTAATACTTACTGCATGGAAGCAATGATGCAGGATGGCAAAGCTTTACAAGCCGGTACTTCCCATTTCTTAGGGCAAAATTTTGCAAAAGGCTATGATATACAATTTACCGATCAACAAGGGCAGATACAGCATGTATGGACAACGTCCTGGGGTGTTTCAACGCGGTTAATCGGCGGGCTTATTATGACGCACAGTGATGACAATGGTTTGGTATTGCCGCCGCAATTAGCACCACATCAAATCGTTATTCTGCCTATCTACAAAAAAGAAGAAGATAAGCATCGCGTGTTGTCTTTTTGCAAAGATCTGCAAGAAAAATTGCACGCTTTAAACTGGCGTGATGAACGGCTGCGTGTACACGTGGACATGCGCGACATCGCCGGCGGTGAAAAAAATTGGCAATGGATTAAAAAAGGGGTTCCTGTTCGTTTGGAAATTGGTCCGAGGGATATCGCTGACAATGCAGTATCTTTGTACCGGCGCGATCAAGCCGTTAAAGAAAGACACAATACAGCCGTTGCAGAATTAAGTCTGATGCTGCCCACTTTACTGGAAGAAATTCAATGCGGTTTATTTACCCGTGCCGAAAAGTACCGCCACGATCACAGCGTGCATATTCAAAATTTAAAAGAGTTTAATGCATATTTTGAAGAAAAGAACGAAGGGATCACGGGATTTGCGCATTGTTATGCGGTGGATTCGCCTGAAGTGGAACAATACCTAAAACCATTGAAAGTCAGCGCACGCTGCATTCCCTTAGAGCAAGATGGCAAAGAAGGTGTGTGTATTTTTACGGGCACAAAAACACGAAATAAGGTTGTTTTTGCCAGAGCCTATTAGGGGTATTAAGTGGATTATTTTTTATATAAGGATGATGAGCTCTACGTTGAAGAGGTTGCTGTTAGCGACATTGTCAAACAGTATGGGACGCCCTGTTATATCTATTCACAACACACTTTAGAGCGTCATTGGCATGCAGTCAGTGAGGTTTTTGCGAAAGAGCCGCATCGTATCTGTTATGCGGTGAAAGCCAATGGTAATTTAGCTCTTTTAAAGATATTAGCCGATTTGGGAGCAGGTTTTGATATTGTTTCTGGGGGCGAATTAGCACGGGTCTTGATGGCTGGCGCTGATCCTAAAAAAGTAGTGTTTTCAGGCGTGGGGAAAACAACCGCTGAAATTAAACAGGCTTTATCTGCTGGCATCGCGGTGTTTAATGTAGAATCCATACCTGAAGTTCAGCGTATCAATGATGTTGCACTTCTCATGGGTAAAATAGCTTCTGTGGCAGTGCGTATTAATCCGGACATAAAAGCGGATACACATCCTTATATTTCTACGGGTTTGGCGAGCAATAAATTTGGCATCGACAAAAACGAAGTGATTGGGGTGTATAAAATCATCCAACAGTTGCCTGGGCTCAAAGCGGTAGGAATAGCCTGTCATATCGGTTCGCAAATTTTAGAAGTGGCGCCTTTTATAGAAGCTTTAAATTGTGTTTTACAATTGGTTACCCTTTTGAAAACACAGGGTATTATTTTACAGCATGTGGATATAGGGGGTGGCCTCGGGGTGTGTTATGATACAGAAACACCACCTTCTTTAAGATCCTATGCAGATGCATTACTCGATACTTTAAAACAGCACGCGCCTTATCCCTTAGAGTTATGGTTAGAACCTGGTAGAGTGATTGTCGCCAATACGGCCATTCTAGTCGCCAAAGTAGAATATCTAAAAGAGACGGCCAGCAAGACCTTCGCCATTTTGGATGCAGGTATGACTGATTTGATGCGTCCTGCTTTATACGATGCGCACCATAAAATTATTCCCGTTAAAAAAACGGCAAACAAAGAAGTTTTACTGGATTTAGTGGGGCCTGTGTGTGAAAGCAGTGATTTTCTAGGAAAAGCCAGATTATTAGCGGTACAAGCAGGCGATCTCATCGCGGTGCGAACTGTAGGAGCCTATGGTTTTAGCATGAGTTCTCAGTACAATGCCCGCGGGCGCGCGGCAGAGGTTTTAGTGCACAAAGATAAAATGACCTTAATTAGGCGTCGTGAAACCACCGCCGATCTGCTGGCGCATGAAATCATTATTTCTGATAGGAATGTAGCAAAAAATTTAGCACTTAAAGTCGACGGGTCGCACAATGCGGACGAAAAAGCAAAATTGGTTGAGGTATTTGGGTGTAATTTTTTTCAGTGGCTAATGTCTAAATTGTGTCGTAGAAAAGAAACGCTAGAAAAGAAAAATGAAAAGAAGCCTTTTGTAAAAATGCAGGCCTTAGGCAATGATTTTGTATTGCTGGATTTGGATGAAAATGCAAGGGTCTGGACCAAAGAAGAAATAAAGCACTATTCTAATCGTTATACGGGAATCGGTTTTGATCAGTTGCTCACCGTTAAAAAACAACATGACAATCAGTTTGATTATCATATTTATAATGCGGATGGCGGTGAGGTAGAACAATGTGGCAATGGTGCACGGGCTGTTGCTTTGTACTTGTGTCGTAAAAACAAAGTGGATACTACAAAGGACATTCATTTGCAAACTTGCAATCGTGTCATGACTATCCAGCTGTTGGGCGAGGATCGTTTTAAAGTCAATATGGGTAGCCCCGACTTCTCACCGCAAGCATTGCCTTTGGAAATGCCGGAGCAAAGCAGTTATGAAATTGTTTTAGAAGGCGAAATACATCGTTTTGCAGCATTGTCGATGGGCAATCCACATGCTGTATTACAAGTGCCTGCGGTTGAAGATGCACCAGTGGCCACCGTCGGAAAATCATTGTGTTTGCATTCGCATTTTCCCCGACAAACCAATGTAGGTTTTATGCAAATTATCAACGAGCACCAATTGGCCTTACGTGTTTATGAACGCGGTGTGGGTGAAACACTCGCTTGTGGTAGTGGTGCTTGTGCTGCAGCGGTAATTGCGATACGCGATGGTTATTGTCGTAGCCCGGTGAGGGTGCAATTACCTGGCGGTGAATTAATAATTCATTGGTTGGGACCCAATGAAACCGTGTGGATGGAAGGTGATGCGCATTGTGTTTATGAGGGATTGGTGTGTGAAGAAGAATAGAGAATGAATGGTATAGCAAGCTCAAAAGAGAGTCATTTTTTATGGGTGGTAGCTTCCATTGCCGCCTTAGGCGGTTTTTTATTTGGGTATGATACAGGCGTTATTTCTGGTGCAATTATCTTCATACAACAAACATTTTTCTTGGGTACAGTCTATTCAGAGTGGGTGGTTTCCAGCGTCGTCTTGGGAGCCTTGCTGGGTGCTCTATGCAGTGGTGTATTAGCCGATCGTTTTGGGCGGCGTTTAATGTTGTTATTGGCGGCTTTTTTTTTCATCATCGGTACCTTATTGACGATGATGGCCTGGCAGGTATGGATTTTAATCAGTGGCCGCTTGATCATTGGATTGGCCATAGGCATTTCTTCTTATACAACGCCTTTATTTATTTCCGAGATGGCGCCAGCGAATAGACGAGGTGCTTTGGTATTGTTAAGCGTTGTTATGATCACGAGTGGCGAAGCCATTTCATTTTTAGTCGATTATAGTTTAGCATCCACACAATCCTGGCGCTTAATGTTGGGTTCAGGTTTAATACCTGCTATTTTGTTACTGCTGGGATTGTTGTTATTACCAACTTCGCCGCGTTGGTTGGTATTAAAAGGTCAGGTACAAAAAGCCAAAAAGACTTTGAGTCGTTTACGGGGTAGTGCAAACATAGAAGGTGAGTTCGAAGAGATAGCAGACACCCTCAATGCGCCTGCTTTTAGATGGCGCGATCTCTTATCTAAGCCATGGCGTAAGGTGCTGGTGATTGGCGTGGTGTTGGGGGTGTTACAACAATTTGTGGGGATCAATACGGTGATGTATTATGGCCCTATTTTATTTAATCAATTAGGATTTGCCAATACCACCGCCTCTATTTTCGCTACCTTTATTATGGGACTGGTCAACACGCTGATGAGTATTGTGGCTTTATTGTGTGTGGATAAATTAGGACGCCGTCGTTTATTGCTCTACGGCTTTGCCATTGCAGGCATCAGTTTGCTGTTACTCAGTTATGGTCTACCTGATGTGGCGCACCGATCGTCTGAAAAAATCGAATTGTTAGCGCTGATGATCACCTATATTGCCGGCTATTCTTTGGGTATAGGTGGATTATTTTGGGTGATTATCGCCGAGATTTACCCTTTGCAGTGTCGAGGATTTGCTATGAGCATCGTCACTGCTATTCAATGGGCGGCTAATTTTATCGTCGCTGCCAGTTTTTTATCTATTTTATCTTATTTGGGTGTTGCACTGACTTTCTTATTATATGCGAGTGTTTGTGCCATTGGTTTTGTTTTTTGCTATTTTTTCTTACCCGAAACCAAGCAACGTTCCTTGGAAGGAATTCAAAAAGCCTGGAAAATGCCGGGAGCCTAAAGCCAAATATAATCCTAGTTGACATCAATATTACTTTAATAGTAATATTTAATATATTAAGACTTGGGGCGTATTAAGGGGGATCTCTATGGCAGAAAATATCTTGGTTTTAATTGATATACAAAAAGAGTACACCACGCCAGAGAGACCTTATTATTTGTCTGGTATTGAGCCTAGTCTGGAAAATTGCAGGCAGTTGTTAGCATTTGCCCGAAAAAAACGCTGGGAAATTATTCACATTCAGCATTCCAATGGCGAAACTGCAGAACGATTCAATCCTAAAACAGTATTTTTTGATTTTGTAGAAGGATTTGAGCCGCAAGACTCAGAAC
>CAMFJO010000039.1 GCA_945956945.1 uncultured Legionellales bacterium
ACAGGCACAAGCCTTAATGTCGTATTGTTGTTTTAATTTTTCCACATTACCGCTTAATAATAAAGCGGGGGTAGCGCCATATTGCTCGTCCACATTTTTATACATCACCTGTTCTAGATCAACATCATAAATAGCCAATTTATCGCCACGGTTTATGATCAATTGTTTCGTAGGTGTCAAGGTATACCATCTGAATAAATCAGGCCTTTGGAAAGCAATATCACCGCGTGTGCTTTCAAGGACTTCTCCAGCGGCATCGACCGTTTTTTGCGTGAAATTGCCTTGCAAAGTATGGTAGTTGCTTAACAAAATAGACAGCGATTGTGCGGCAGTATCATCTTGAGCCGCATAACCATTGCTAAATAGGAGACAAAGAAGAATAAAACTTCCTTGTATTATTTGCTTAATAAACATTCTTTTTGTGGTAATGGACATTGTTTCTCACTCACTGCATACCCAAAACGTGTGAACGCATGGGGAAATAAATACTTCATATCGACGACTTGTTGTTTATCACTATCCATAATAAATAACACTTCACAACGGCTGGGGGTGAAATAACGCCAATACGTATTACCGCTAGCACTAAAGGTTGCTGCGGGTGCACCCATGCATTGCTTTACCTTGGCCGCACTAAGACCATCATAGATGGAGCTTTTTTTCTCTGGCGTGGTATTCGTTGCTGCCGTCGATACATTGTTGCTTGCTGTTGGCGTGCTGGTTTTAGTATCTGAGCTAGACGCACAACCCAATAAAAACAAAACAGAACAAAAAATAGCCAATATTTTGGTTTTCATACTAAACTCCCTGTTTATGTAATAGATTTGAGCTATTCTAACATAAAAAAAGAATTTTTAGCTATTTTTAAGGCTGGTGTACCCTAAAGCAACCGCACCTGCCAAGAAACTCAATGCCGCAATGATCATGGGCGCGCTTAAACCCAAGAAAGACACCAACGAGCCCAATAAAGAAGTTAAGGCAAAACAGAGTGCGCCCACGGAACCGGTCATTCCCATAACCCAACCCTGTTCTGTCGCGCTTACCTGATTGGAAAACATGGTGAGTATGTTGGAATAACACACCGCAATGCTCGTTCCTACTAAAAATGCCACCACCAAAGATACCCACAAAGAACCGCTTATCACCATCCACAAAATGATGACACCTGCGACGATAAAACTGTTGATCACCGATCGTTTTAAAGACATGTATCTCAAGCACAGGGGTACGGCAATGCCGCTACCACAACTAAATCCCAAGGCAACCAAAGATAAAAACAACCCAGATTGTAGCGCTGTAAAATGGAACAAATTCACCAAAAAAGTCACAATAAAGCTGAAATACGCGCCCCAGCCTACTTCCATCAACAATAAAACTAAAGATAAACGACGTACTGCTTTATGTTTAAAGGCAGAAATAAATATGTCCATTGCTCTGAACCAATGGAGCTCAAGTTTTTTATGGGGAATAAAGGTTTCGTTAAACAGATAAACCAATAAACCTATATTCACCAGTGAAATGAAAGCGGCGAAATACATGGGAATGGTATAATCGAACCAGGAAATCAAACTGGCCGAAGATAAAATTCCTCCTAATATGGGCCCCAGTAAAAAACCTAAAGATAGGGTTAGCACCATCCACGACATATTGCGGCTCTTATTATTGGCATCACTCAGATCCACAATAGCGGCTTGGGCAATAGCTTGGCTACCCGCCGTAAAACCCGCAATCAAACGGCCTATGACCATCAGCGCAATACTGTCCATAGCAATCGATAAACCGGCAATGGCATAGCCAAGGACAGCCCCGGCCAAGCAAATGAGCAAAGATTTTTTGCGGCCTATAAAATCCGACACATCCCCCAAGATGGCGGCACCGAAAAACCAACTAAACATATAAACTGAAATAATTACACCATAAATAAATTGGCGTTCTTCCATGCTATGGTTAGGGCTTAAAAAACGCTGGCTGGGATCGATAATCAGAATACTGAGTACGGGAAAAAATAAACCCATTCCCATGCTGTCTATAAACAATACCAATAGCAAAGGCATCAGTTTTTTAAAAAGTGTTGTTTGCATCGAATAATGCCTCTAATTCAGTTTTAGTTAAAAATCTATGTTTTCCCACAGGAAGATCGGCCAAATGGATAGGTCCAAAACGGATTCGTTCTAATCGGTTGACAACCAAATCCTGCGAAGCCCATAATCGTCTGACAATGCGATTACGACCTTCGCCTAAACTAACCTTAAACCACTGATTGCGGCCTTTCCGTAATCCTGGCTCTATCGTTTTAAAAGCAGCGATACCATCCTCTAGTATAACACCCTTTAATAAGCGGGTTAATACCTCTGGTTTTACCTCACCATAAATCCGCACTCGGTATTCACGTTCAAAACCATATTTAGGATGCGCTAATCGATTAGCCAATTCCCCATTATTGCTAAATAATAATAAACCGGAAGTATTATAATCTAAACGACCCACCGCTATCCAACGACCTTGTTTTAATTCAGGCAAAGCACTAAACACAGTAATGCGTCCTTCCGGATCGTAACGTGTACACACTTCACCGACGGGTTTATGGTACAGCAAAACATGGGTTTCTTCATCAGGCGCTTGTATATCGATAGGTTCTTCGTCTAAAGAGAACTTATCTGTCAGTTCTACTTTAAGACCCAGTGAAGCCAATTGGCCGTTGACACGAATACGTCCTTCTTTGATCCATTGTTCAATCTGGCGTCTGGAAGCTACGCCTTGTTGTGCCAGTAATTTTTGAATGCGTTCGCTCATGAGGTTCTCTATTGGTTTTTTTGTGTAACGACTTACGCCACGCGAATGCACGCGCAGCGAGCACGTGGCCATCCAGGAAGATCGCGTTTAAATTGCTTCGTCGCTTCGCTCCCCGCAGCGTTAGCACTGAAGCAATTTAAGCCCCATCTGGATTGCTTCGTCACTCCGTTCCTCGCAATGACGGCCCATGGGGTATTTATGCTTCTTCTTTTTCTAAGGCTGTAGTTTCTTCTAAGTCTAAAGCTTGTTCCAACTCTGCAATTTCTTCTAATGCTGTCGTTTCTTCCAACTCTGCAGTCTGTTCTAAAGCTGCAGTTTGTTCTAGCTCTGTTATTTGCTCTAAAGCCACTGTCAATGGGGGCGCTTCTTCTGCCACCGCTTCTATTTCTAAGGCCTGCTCCAGATTCTCTACTGCTTTATCTAAATTATGGATCTCATCTAAAGTGGGCAATTCATCCAGGCTCTTTAAATTAAAATAATCGAGAAATTTTTTCGTGGTTGCCAATAATTCTGGGCGACCCGGTAATTCTTTATGGCCGACGACACGTATCCATTCACGTTCAAACAAGGTTTTAATGATACTGCCATTAACGGCAACGCCGCGTATGTCCTCGATTTCTGCTCGCGTCACAGGTTGCCTATACGCGATCAGAACTAAGGTTTCTAGAAAAGCACGGGTATAGCGGGCCGGTTTTTCTTCCCACAATTTAATAATATACTGCGCATAATCCGCTTTAATTTGTGCTCTAAAGCCACTGGCAACTTCTTTGATATCGATTATATCTGCGAATGATTCTTCACAGAGCGCTGTCAACAGTTCTTTTAATTGTTTATTGTCGGGTCTATTGTCTTCATCAAAAACCAAGCTTAAACGCTCCAAAGTCAATGGCTCGCTGGCACTCAACAATACACTCACAATGATTTTCTTTAACAGGCTACTTTCCATTCTATTCCTCCGGTGGTGCGCTTAGCACTTTAACGTGCAAGGTGCCATAGGCCTCCGTTTGCACGATATCGATTAAACTTTGTTTCAATAGTTCTAAAATTGCAATAAAAGTGACAACAATACCGAGTTTTCCTTCTTGAGCAGAAAACAAAGTGGAGAATTCGGCAAATTCCACCTGCCGTATTCTATCCAATACTTCCGTCATACGTTGCCGGATAGACAGAGGCTCGAGAACAACCTGGTGTTTGCTGGTTAATTCAACACGTTGCATCACATCTTTTAGCGCCAACAATAATTCTTTAAGATTGACTTCAGGTAAAGGCTTAACCTGTTTCATGTTGGGTAGTTCGGCACGGATTAAATGGATATCACGCTCTAGACGTGGCAATTCATCCAATTGCACGGCAGCTTCTTTAAATTGTTCGTACTCTTGTAAACGGCGAATAAGCTCAGCCCGAGGATCATTACCCTCTTCTTCCATCGTTTCTTGAGAACGTGGTAATAACAAACGCGACTTGATCTCAGCTAAGGTTGCCGCCATCACTAAATATTCTGCGGCAAGTTCCAACCTAAAGGCTTTCATCAATTCTACATAAGCGATATATTGTCGCGTAATATCGGCAATGGGAATTTCCAGAATATCCAAATTCTGACGGCGTATCAAATATAACAATAAATCCAATGGCCCTTCAAAAGCCTCTAAAAAAACTTCCAGGGCATCGGGCGGGATGTATAAATCTTCAGGCAAATGCAATAAAGGTTCACCGCGGATACGGGCTATATAGGTTTCACCCTCTTGTGACAATACAGCAGCTTCTAGTGGCATTGCCGTGGTCTGTTGAGAACTGTATATTTCTTCCACAAAGGATACTCCTACGATGATATCGCCTAAAATGAAAAGCGAAGAACAGATTGTAACTGATATAACTAGATCATAGCAAATACGCTGGGCGATTGCAGGCCCTGTTTTTCTAAAATATCCTTAAAAATCAAACGCATAAGTTTCTTTGCTTCGCTTCGCGTTTGGGCTAATTGCCAATCATCCGCTGCCATGGCCAATAGGGTTTGTCCAGCAACCCATTCCGGCTGGGGAGTCTGATGAGACATCATGCGGGTAGCGCCTTGTTGCCAATGAAAGCGATAAGAATGTTGTGCTTGAACAACTTCCCCACTTGCGACATGATAGGTTAAAGGCAGCGCATAACCCAGGCTAGACAATAAAGCCAATTCAAAGCGCCGCAAAGTAATTTCCAAAGGTATATCTTGTTTCAGACGAGCCAATACCTCACTGTATAAGTGAAATAAGCTTGGTTCAGGCTCTGATTTTTGAATCAGCCTGTCCGTTAATTCATTGATGTATAAAGCGGCCAATAGGGTTTTAGCACTAAAAAAGTAAGCAAGGCCCTGCCCTTCGGCTTGTGTTAAGGTCATGACTGAGCCACGGCCACGCCACTCTATCCATAAGCCCTGAAAAGGCTGCAATAATCCACGCCAGCGGGATTTAGGATGGCGCGCTTTTTTAGCCACTAAAATAATACGGCCATGGTGTTCCGTCAAGCAATTGAGCAACAAGCTATCGTCGAGATACGATCGGGCGTGTAGGATATACGCTTTTTCCGGCATAAGATCTATCCATTTACCAAAAAGAACTCATCTAAAGACATATACCCAACGCACTTCAAGATGCGAAAAAATAATGAGTATAACTTTGAAACTGGATCCCCGCCTGCGGCGAGGATGACATAGACTTTTTGCAGAAGGAGTGTAGGTACTACTACATGACTTCTGCTAAAAGGTGCAGCCAACAAAGCATAAAAGTCAAATGCGAAGAGTATATTATTCGTCATCATCCAAATCATACCCCAACTCCCGCAAATGACGCTCATCATTGGCCCAACCTTCTTGCACTTTAACCCACAATTTTAGAAAAACTTTTTTATCTAAAATTTTTTCCATATCTATCCGGGCTTTGGTCCCTATTTCTTTTAACATTTGTCCCTGCTTACCAATAATAATTTTCTTTTGGCTCGCTTTATTGACGATAATCAGGGCCTGGATTTCCACGCTGTTCTTTTTTTCCTTGAACACTTCAATTTGCACCGATAAAGCATAAGGTAATTCTTCGTTTAAGTAGCGTGTTAACTTTTCACGAACTATTTCCGCCACCGAAAATCGTAAAGAGCGATCGGTAATATCATCCTCAGCGTATTCATGTGCTCTTTCAGGCGCCAGTTCAGCAATGGCTTTTTCTAAAGCGTCTATACCAATATCTTTGCGCGCCGATAAAGGGATGATGTGTTTGAAAGACAATTGCTTTTGCATGTTTTCTATAAATGGCAATAAAGCGGTTTTATCGGCAACTTCATCTATTTTATTAATGGCTAGAATGATGGGGAGTTCTGTATTTTCTAAACGGGCCACCACTTTAGCATCCGCCTCATTAAAATGTAAGGCTTCAACCACAAACAGGATGACATCCACATCGTCTACTACATGTGATACCAATCGGTTCATATATTTATGCAGGGCTTGTTGTGGTTCTTTTTGCAGACCCGGTGTATCGGTATACACCATTTGCACGGCATCAATGGTTTTAATGCCTAGAATGCGATGCCGTGTCGTTTGTGGTTTGTGCGAGGTGATCGTAATTTTCTCGCCAATGATGCGGTTTAATAAAGTGGATTTGCCCACATTGGGTCTGCCGACGATAGCAATGTGTATTAATTTTTCAGGATTCATTTCTTTTTAGTCTCGATGAGTTCTAATATTTTAGTCGCTGCTTCCTGCTCCGCTTTACGTCGTGTCGATTGCGCGGCAATGGCGCTATACCCTAAATCACTTAAAGTACAAGACACGGTAAAGGTTTGTTGATGCGCCAAGCCTTCTACTTTAACCACTTCATAAACAGGTAAAATAAACCCATTCGCTTGTGTCCATTCCTGTAAACAGGTTTTGGGATCTTTTTGCGATTTTTTATGCACCGCTTTATGCAAGCGCTCATCAAACCACTGTAATAGCTTTTGTTTACAAACCTCCATTCCTGCGTCCAGGTATAAAGCACCGATTAGGGCTTCAAAAGCATCTGCTAAAATAGAGCTTCTATCTCGCCCGCCCGATTTTAATTCCCCAGGGCCCAAACGTAAATAAGCGCCTAGATCAAGCTCTAAAGCCACTTCTGCTAAGGTAGCGCCTCTGACAAAACTAGCGCGCAATCGGCTCAATTCGCCTTCCTGGGCATGCGGGTATTTCAAATATAAGGCTTCCGCAATAATAAAGTTTAAAATCGAATCGCCTAAAAATTCCAGACGTTCATAATTCATATCCCCTACACTGCGGTGACTTAAAGC
>CAMFJO010000040.1 GCA_945956945.1 uncultured Legionellales bacterium
AGATAATATAACGCATGGGGATAACGCATGACGATTGCTACTTTTGCCATTGAATACCACCAATATTTAAAACCGGATGGGACTTTAGCACAAGCCTTGCCTAAAGATCTAAAGCCTACGGATTTATTGGAATTGTATCGGTTAATGCATTTGCTGCGTACCTTTGATAACCGAGCACTGAACTTGCAACGTGTAGGCAAATTGGGTACCTACGCAGGGACTTTGGGTCAAGAAGCCATTGGTGTCGGCATGGGTTATGCCATGAAAAAAGAAGACGTTTTGGTTCCCTATTATCGGGATTACGGCGCACAATATCAACGTGGTGTTAGCTTTCATAAAATATTGCAATACTGGGGTGGCGATGAGCGCGGCAGTGATTTTGACAATGCCGAAGACTTCCCTATTTGTGTCCCTATAGCGAGCCAAAGTGTCATTGCCACCGGTGTTGCGACTGCGATCAAATACCGTCAACAGAAACGCGCTGTGGTGACGACCATCGGCGAAGGCGGTACTTCTGAAGGCGATTTTTACGAAGCCTTAAATGTCGCTGGTGCCTGGCATTTACCCGTTGTCTTCGTCGTCAATAACAACCAGTGGGCCATTTCCGTTTCACGCGGTCAACAAACCAGCACGCAAACGATCGCCCAAAAAGCCATTGCCGGTGGTTTTAATGGTGAACAAGTCGATGGCAATGATGTCATTGCGGTGTGTGAGCGCATGCGTGTGGCTTTGGAAAAAGCACGCCGTGGCGACGGCCCTACTTTAATTGAAGCCATTACCTATCGCCTCTGCGATCACACGACGGCAGACGATGCCAGTCGTTATCGTCCCGAAGCAGAATTAAAAGAAGCCTGGTTAAAAGAACCCTTAATACGTTTACGC
Source organism: uncultured Legionellales bacterium (assembly GCA_945956945.1). Taxonomy (GTDB): domain Bacteria; phylum Pseudomonadota; class Gammaproteobacteria; order UBA1113; family UBA1113; genus VFKP01. The sequence goes on from CAMFJO010000040.1 coordinate 883, forward strand.
CTCTATTTAACGGCGCAGAATTTATGGGATGAAGCCAAAGAAGAAAAATTATTGCAAGAGTGCAGGGCTAATATCGATAAAGATGTCGATATTTATTTGAATATTGCCCCCGCGCCCGTGACCGATATTGTCGATTACATGTATGCGAAATGGCCTCACAGCTTACAAGAACAACGCGATACTTTGGTACAATTCGGGAGAACCGATCATGACTAAAATCACTTTGTTAGAAGCGGTGACCCAAGCATTAGCCTATGAATTGGCACACGATAAAAATGTCGTGTTATTGGGCGAAGACATTGGTTTAAATGGCGGCGTCTTTAGAGCGACTGACGGGCTACAAGCGAAATTTGGTGCTGATCGGGTAATGGATACGCCTTTAGCCGAATCGATGATTGCGGGTCTTGCCATTGGTATGGCAGCTCAAGGCTTAAAACCCGTTGCTGAATTCCAATTCATGGGCTTTAGTTACCCGGCCTTAGACAATATTTTGAATCACGCTGCACGCTTACGTAATCGAACTCGCGGCAGATTGCATTGCCCGGCGGTATTCAGGGCACCTTTTGGAGGCGGTATTCATGCACCGGAGCACCACTCTGAAAGTACTGAAGCTTTATACGCCCACATTCCTGGTTTACAAGTGGTTATTCCCTCTTCGCCTGCGCGCGCTTACGGTTTGCTGTTAGCAGCGATACGATCGCCTGATCCTGTCTTGTTTTTAGAACCCAAACGCATTTATAGAATGGTAAAACAAGAAGTACCGGACAATGGTGTGGCATTACCCTTGGAAAAAGCTTTTGTGTTACGAGAAGGCAGCGATGTCACTTTAATCAGCTGGGGCGCAAGTTTGCATGAAACACAACTGGCTGCCGATGAATTGGCACAAGAAGGCATCAGTGTAGAAGTTATCGATATAGCGACCATTAAACCTTTGGACACCGCGACAATTATTCAGTCACTCAATAAAACAGGTCGGTGTGTTATTGTACACGAAGCGGCAAAAAGCGGCGGCGTCGGTGCAGAGATTGCCGCGCAAATTGGTGAAAAAGCATTATTGTCTTTGCTAGCACCCATACAACGTGTTACTGGCTATGACAGCACGATGCCCTATTTTAAATTAGAATACAGTTATATTCCCAGTGTGGCACGAATAGTCCATGCTGCCAAGCTGACCCTGGAGTTCGCATGAAAATATTTAAACTACCCGACTTAGGAGAAGGTTTGCCCGATGCTGAAATTCATGAATGGCACGTGGCAGTGGGCGATCACGTCAAAATGGATCAGCCTTTGGTCTCCATGGAAACAGCTAAAGCAGTTGTCGAAGTGCCTGCACCTTTCGATGGGGTGATAGCCAAGTTACATGGCGCAGTAGGCGATATTATTGATACCGGCCAACCCTTGGTAAGTTTTGAAGGTGCAGAAGAGGCACCTAAAGAAGAACCCAAGAAAATGCCCGCTAAAGAAGGCGGTGCTACCGTTGCGGGCAATATCATTGTCGGCGATACTGTATTGGAGGAAAGCGCAACGGGTATTATGCCTACGGGTACACAAGATAAAATCACCCGAGCACTACCTGTGGTACGTTTAATCGCCAAAAAATTAAATCTGGATTTAAGCCATATTAAAGCAAGTGGTACTCAAGGCGAAGTGACTCTAGACGACATCTTGCAGGTTATTGCATCGCAAATAGGCACGACTGCGAGCACGTCGGCAAAAGCTGCTGTACCAGCAGGCTATACGCCCCTGAAAGGTGTGCGACGCACGATGGCACAAGCCATGGCCTTGTCACACCAAGAAATCGCTGCCGTGACGATTGTCGACGACGCGGATATTGCCGCCTGGCTTCCCGGCAATGACATTACGGCGCGTATCATTCGCGCCATTGCCTATGCCTGTCACAAAGAACCCGCTTTAAATGGCCATTTTGATGGTAAAAGCGGCTCTTTACAGTTATCCACTGCGGTGCATTTGGGCATTGCCATGGATTCGGGAGATGGTTTATTTGTACCAGTCATCAAGAACGCAGAGAATTTACAAAAAGAGGCTCTGCGAGCGCTTATCAATCGTTATAAAGAAGAAGTTCGCGCACGGAGTATTCCTTCTACCGATTTACAAGGAGCGACTATTTCGCTGTCTAATTTTGGGGTATTCGCCGGACGCTACGCCAATCCCATGATCGTACCACCGATGATAGCCATCATTGGCTGCGGTAAATTAAGAGAAGAAGTAAAATGGGTTGAAGGCAAATGCGAAGCCCACCGTATTATGCCCTTGTCCCTCACCTTCGATCACCGTGCTGCTACCGGTGGTGAAGGCTCACGCTTTTTAGCCGCGATGATGGAAGATTTGCAAAAAGCCGAGTAAGACCTAATTGGTTAAGGTAACTACCCACGTTGCGCTTCACCCGCATCCCAATCTGTGCTTTACCGTACTCATAGATGGGGAGGTGGTTACTTTTTCCGTAGGTTCTTCCCTTGTTTTTTTATTCAATGGATTAAGGCGTGAAAAGAAGGCGCTAGCGCCTTGATACAATCTGCTTGGCAATCCAGACGAGGGCAATTCTTTTGCCGTGTTTTCCTTATCCACCGCTATTTTTTTACTGGTTGGATTGCTATCCTTGATAAGACGATAGGTTAAATAGCCGATACCCGCCATAGCCAAACCACCAATAAGCAGCGGAATCGTCACATGCGCGCCCAGGGTGAACAACATCAAGAGAACGATTGGCACCCCCACACTTGCCATGAAAGTGGCGCTTTCTAACTCGCTGGGCTGCTTTTCCGCAGACGCAGCATACCCGGATGCGCTTAATCGACGTGTGTCCTTGTACTTTGCGGTGGGTATGGCGTCGGATTTTGCCTGTTCCAAGGGCGTATCCAAGGGCGTAGCCACACGAGTAGCATTAGCGTGCACAGCATTAGCATTGCGTGCTTCATTTTCAGGAGAGACACACGCGCTAACTGGGGTGCTATTTTCTGGTGGTAAAACAGCATCAGCACGCTGCTCATTCTGAAGTTGCTTATCACCAGGCCCTTCGGGTAGATTCTCGTTTATAAGATCTTCTGCCCTCTCTGAATCACTGTCATTGTCTTCTGAATCACTCCATTCATCTTCACTCTGACTTCTTTCAGAATAGACGGATCCACGATCGCGGCTACTCGAACTCGAAGAAGCAAAAATAGAATAGTGGTGACGGCATTGTGCTTCTTTTTCCACTAACAATGCCTCTATAAAATCCATATCTTCAGCAGGTAAATGGCTTAATAAAGTGGGATCGCGAAGAATGTGTAAAGTATAGAGGATTGAAAAAGGGGTCGCCTCTGCAATCATCTTTCTATAGTTCTTTCGTCTCTCTTCTAAACGCATGTTGGGAAATTTATGGCATAACTCATTCAGCATTCTCCAGACATCGACTCTATTTTCTTCTTTTTTATAAACGTCACCGAGTCTTTTCCAATCGGATGAGGAACACATGAGCGCCAATTTCTGCTGTTTGGAAAACCCGGTGAGCGCATTTTTCCCGGTTTGCGCTCTAATACCTCCCGTTCCGGGCGTGCTACCAAAATAACCATTTTCCCACAGGGTAACACCTATATTCGCCACTTCATCGCTTATCTCTAATAATAAATCAGCATATTTTTCATCGAGCAATTCAGGAACTTCGTCAATACCCACTACATCCGCAGCCATCGACAATATGTCAATCCGCTGCAACACCACACCGGTGCGGTTCTCGCCACTGGCACAATTAATCGCGGGAACAATCGTTTTGAAACCGGGACAGGGATTCTTAGCTAATAATTGGTTGTACTGTTGACAAAGCAATACAAATACGGCAACGACATCGATGGATAAGCGGAGACTATCCAGAAAACTGGCGTTGGCGCGTTTCTGTAATGCTTTATTCATTAATAAGAGATACTGGTTTAACCGGTATTGCTCGGCTTTACCTAATGTTTCTTTAAATGCTAGAATGGAATGTAGATCGGCTTTCATCCCACTAACATTATACAGGTCTTCCAGCATTTCTGCAGATTCTTCCTCGCCTGTGGCTACTTCTAATAGCTTTTGAACACTTTTAGACGTAAGGCTATTGCCTCTAAACTTGCCAAAAACACATTCGAAGTTAATCGCGACATTGTTATTGGACATTTTATCTCGCAGTGCTTCATGCCTTGCGGATTGTTTATTGTTTTTAACAATTTTGGAATCCAGCGGATCAATTTTTTTAATACCGGTTTTAGCGACAATATCCACGCCACAAAGTGAGGCCACAGTCAAGCCATAAGCTTGCTCGCCATCACCTGGTGCTAACATTTCATACTCTTGCAATAATGCTGTGGTGTTGTATTCTTGCAAGGTATCTTCATCTATACCGCGTAGGGCAGAAAAGGTGGTAGAACTCGCTGCTGTTTTGGTCAATGATAAAAGACCTTGCACCCTTTCATTCGCTTCACGTACTATTTTCAGCGACTCTCTTTTCCTAACATTTTTGGCACCGACTAGCTTACTGCGATCCTGGCTACACAGAGTTACCTTATTGCGACCTGGCAATAACAAATGTGCTATGAGTCTTTGCTTAACCGGGTTTTGATCGAGAAATTGACTGCCGTCTTCATAAATCGCTTGCAGGTCAGCCGTCATGTGGAATGGTTTAGGATGAATAATACTTGCATATTCGGTGCCACCAATTGATTGAATCGCCACATAGGGAATGGGTTCACACGCCATGGTAGCCGATACAAGGGTGGTATCTAAAGCGGCAAGGGAGCTTTCTTCGCTGTTAAACGCTTCATGCTGTGGGCCTAATCTGTCGGTTAATTGTTCGGCGATACTGTAAGCAATATTCGCCAAATAGCTTCGTGCATAACGATCCAAGGCTTGCGCGAGCTCTTTATCTGACAGGCTTAAGGATACCCTATAGCTTTCAATATCTTCAATAAATCTTTGGTAAAATTTTTCCGCATTATCGGCGATAAATTGGGTATCCCCAATACCATAGGCTTGATAGAGAATATGCTGCGAAAGGTAAAGACCGATACCATAGCGGGCATACTCGTAAATAGGATCGATAGGTTTGTCTTTATCATAGCAACGGGCATCGCGACAAAAAATAATGTGACCGTTCTCATCTTGATACAGTTGACTATGGATATTTTGCTTGGCATCGCCATCTCGATAGGATTGAAAAAACAGTTGAAATAATTGGTTTGCGGCCCATTTTTCAGCCCCTTCCCCCTGAACTGGTAACTCGGGCACGCTGCATGTGTCGATGCTAGAAGCGGCTAGAAAATGTTGTAAGGCTTTTTTGGTGGCTATTTCATCGGCCGAATCGAATAGTTTGCCGTTTTCATTAGGAAGATCGCTTGTCCACCCCATTTCCTCGCTAGCGAAATCATCCGCTGCGCGTGGTTTTAGGTCTACTGTTCCCATTATTTCTCGGATACCATCTTCTTCTTTTACTGCCATATACAATTCCTACTTGATCCTATCGCACCTGCATTGGCTTATTATTTATTCATACTAGACTGGTAGTATAACACGTTTTTTAAAAGGGGAAAATAGCGGGGACTTAGATCAATGCATTATTGCAAGCAAGCAGGATGTAAGAGCGGTTAACGAACCGCTCTTCATAAAATAACCCCATTTTAGCTTAATGCCGCAAACGGGCTAAAGAAGGAACCACAGGAATCAGATGAAAACGCGCGGGTTGCTTTTGCTGTTGTTGCAATTGGTTTTTCTCTTCGCGCAGTACACTTAATTTATTTTCTAAAGCTTCAATTTGTTTATCGTATTCCGCTATTTTTTTATTAACCTTGGCGGCATTTTCTCTGCTAACGGCAGCAATGCTTTGAAATAATCCTGTCTTTTTATAGCTCTCAAGAACTCTAGCTGCTTTTACTGCCTGCTGCTCATCGTTTAAATTATTTTGACGTGTCCATACTATCTCTAAAGCACGGTCACGCGCGCCAATCAGTTTTCCATATTCCGTTTCACATTGCGCTATATTTTGTTGATTAATTTCAATTCGCCGTTCTAAATAAGTTTCAGACGAAAAAAATAATGATGGCGCACCTGCGCCATTCATTTGACTCATATCAAATGGCATATTCTATACTCCTTCTTAGTGTCCTTCTAAGTTGATAGTACTCGTACTACCCCCAACC
>CAMFJO010000041.1 GCA_945956945.1 uncultured Legionellales bacterium
TCGCTGGGCAGCCCGCGCTGCAGACGAAAACTTGATCGCGAGTGGTGGCGATCAAACTACCCGCTCCTTTTAAAACCACCGCCCCACCATAGCGATAACGTAATTGTTTTAAAGCTTGTAACCGATCGGCTTGAATTTCCGATACTGTTTTATTTAATAAAGAAGCCGCTTCACCTGGATGCGGGGTTAACAGCCATCGTTCGTTTTCTCGAGGATGCATTGCCAATAACCTTAACGCATCGGCATCCACTATCACCGGCAAAGTGGTTTTCAAAGCTGCTTCAAACAAAGATTCAGACCACGCTGATTGTCCCAATCCTGGTCCTAAAACAATGACTGTCGCACGCGCTAACAAAGGTTTTAATTGTTTCGCATCGCTAATACCGTGCACCAAAGCCTCCGGTCTGCGGGTTGTCACCGCTATGGTGTGTTCCGGCCTGGTAGCCACGGTTACCAATCCCGCCCCCACCGAAAATGCTGCCTCTGCTGCCAGGATAGGGGCACCAGGCATTCCTTCATCACCCCCTATCACCAATACATGCCCAAAATCACCCTTGTGCGCATGTGCTTTTCTGGACCCTAATAAGGGTTTTTGTGTATCGTAACCAAGACGCCTTAAGGTAGGTGTTACCTGTTGGTAAATACTGTCTGGTAGCCCCAAATTATCGCAGCGCAAATAACCGCAATAAGTAGGTGCAACACCCGTTAATAAGCCTACCTTTAAACCAATGAAAGTAATCGTCGCAAAAGCTTCCACAGCAACACCCAGTACACTGCCATGCGTACTGTCTAATCCTGAAGGACAATCCAGACTCAGTATGGGTGTAGCTTGTGCGTTTAATTTTCGTATAGCGTCTCTATACAATCCTTCTACGTCTCGCACCAAACCAATACCCAATAAGGCATCTACCCAAACATCGGTTTTAGGCCAGGCAGTTTGCCCCAAAGGAAAATGTTTGATAGCAGAATCCTGACAAGCTTTCTGATAAAAAGCAGCTGGTTCTTTAGAAGTGATATCGGAACCTTCATGACCCACAAATACCGTCAATCCTGCTTGTTGCGCCAATAAGGCTAAGGCATAACCATCGCCACCGTTATTACCACGCCCACACACGATCCCAATGGTTTTCGCCTGCGGCCATAATTCTTGTAAATAATGAAATGCCGCTTTGGCCGCCCGCTCCATTAAGCTACGTGCAGGAATTTTCTGCGTTTGCAAAGCCAGTTTTTCTAAAGTATAAATATCTTGTGGCTGATACACATTCGCGACTGAGGTATTCATTATTTTTCTTCCTGATGATTCAATAATGCTGCGATCAAAGCCATGTGCTTGTCGACAGCCCCTAAGTTTTGCTGCACTACCTGTAATCCATGGCTGCCTAAACGTGCGCGCAGTTCGCCATCTTGCAATAAAGTAATGACCATATTCGCTAGACTCTGTGCATCCCTCACCACACGCATCGCATCGGCTTCCTGCAGCAACCTAAAAATTTCGGTGAAATTGAATAGATGAGGCCCAGAGATAACCGGCAGATTTAACATCGCTGGTTCTAATAAGTTATGTCCCCCTAAAGACGGTACCAAACTGCCACCGACAAAGGCCACATCCGAAGCCGCATAATAAGCCAGTAATTCTCCCATGCTATCACCGATCACAATTTGTGTCGTGGGCGGTATCACTTCTTCTGAACTGCGTAAACCAACCGTGAAACCTTGTTTTTTTGCTAAAGACATGACTTTAGAAAAACGCTCTGGGTGCCTGGGTACCCACAACAAAAGCGTATCGGGTAATTGTTGCAATACTCGATGCGCTGCTTGAACGATAATGTCTTCTTCCGCTTCGTGCGTACTGGCAGCAATCCACACAGGCCGCATGCCGAAACGTTCACTGAAGACCTGCGCTTGTTGACGCGCGCTTTCTGGCACCGTCATGTCGAATTTAACCGAACCGGTGATCACCATTTGTTGGGGTGATGCCCCCAAAGCAATAAAGCGGTTTGCATCGGCTTTGGTTTGTGCTGCAATATAATTTAATGCCGGCAATAGCTTTTTCATCCAAAAGCCAATTTTTTGATAGCCTCTTAAAGATTTCGCTGACAATCGCGCATTGGCCAATAATATCGGCACCTTCCTTTGTTGGCATACCGCTAACAAATTAGGCCAAATCTCCGTTTCCATAATGATCAATATTTTAGGTTTTTTGCGGGTAATAAACCGATGCAGAGCGGCAGGCAGATCGTAAGGAACATAGCAATGCAAAATGCGATCGTCAAACAAGGCGGCCACTCGCTCAGCACCCGTAACGGTCATGGTCGTTATCACTATCGGCAATTCGGGGTATTGCGCTTGCAGTTTTTTGACCAAAGGAACCGCCGCTATCGTTTCCCCCACCGACACCGCATGTAGCCAAATACCGCCCTGATTTCTCGTATCCACATAACCAAAACGTTCTTTTAATCGAGATACCTTTTGTTTACGGATATAAGCTTTCCAACATAAACGTATCAGTACCAGCGGCATAATAAGGTAAGCCAGAAAAGTATAAATTTTACGCACAAACGACCTCTGTTGACGATAGGCTCTAGGTTTTCCTTATTCTATCACTTTGGCGCTTGGTAAAGAAACCAAGACAGGCTATAATTAGTTCACTATCATTTGTTTGAGTAAGATCATGGCTGCCTATAAACATATATTGCTCGCCACAGATTTAAGCAATCAAAGTACGGCTGTGGCACAAAAAGCCGGTGAATTGGCTAAATTACATCACGCCAAACTGAGTATCGCCCATGTCATTGAATATACGCCCCCTTTTTATGGAATAGGTGAGGTAACGGTTCCGATTGATCTGGATACCGAAGAAGAACTGGAACAAGATGCGCATCAAAAAATAAAGGCCTTAGCCCATCAGCTGGGCGTTAAAAACCCTTCTGCTTGGGTGCTGTGTGGCGAAAAAAATGAAGAAATTATTAAGTTGGTTGAAAAACAAAAAATAGATTTAATCGTTGTTGGCGGACACCATCACCATGGTTTAAATTTATTATTTGGCAATTCTCTACCCTCCATCATGCTACACCATCTATTATGCGATATACTTGTGGTTAATTTAGGCCCCTTGTAAATGGCCACCTATGCTATCGGTGACATTCAGGGTTGCTACAAAACACTGCGTTATTTATTAACCGAAATTCATTTTAATCCCCAACACGATCGCCTTTGGTTGGTAGGAGATGTCATCAATCGCGGTATGGGTTCTTTAGCAGTATTACAATATCTATATGACTTACAAGATCGCATCACCTTAGTGTTAGGCAACCACGATCTGCATTTTCTCGCGGTGGCAGCGAATGTTGCTCCCTTAAAAAAAACGGATACCTTTCACGATATTTTAGAATATTCTGAGATGGATCGTCTGTGTGCCTGGTTAAGGCAACAACCTTTATTGCATTATGATAGTCATTACGACGCGCTGATGACCCATGCCGGTCTTTATCCCTTATGGGATTTAGCCACGGCGCAAAGTTTAGCGCAAGAGGTAAAAAGTTTATTGCAAGGCAAAGAGTATGTGGATTTTCTAAAAGTCTTGTATGGGAACCAGCCTGATAGATGGAATGAAAACTTAGAAGGTTTTGATCGCGGCCGTTTCATCGTCAATGCCTTAACACGCATGCGAGTGGTAAGTACTGATGGTCGTCTGGAATTGGATTATAAGGATGATTTAGAACATTGCCCTTCAGGGTATTTACCCTGGTTTCAATTGCCCTTATTAATAGAACCCCGCACACGCCTTATCTTCGGCCATTGGGCACAATGCATATTACCCATTCCCTATCAAAACTTCTATCAACTTGACACCGGTTGCGCCTGGGGACGACAATTAACCGCGCTGCGATTGGAAGATGAACGGGTGTGGCGTGTAGAGAATCAGGAATCGTATTAGAATTCAAGGTTTTGCACAAAGTATTTGCTATTAGGAAACAGGTTCTATACAATAATAACCATTATAAACATTCTGGAAGGTAGATTGTGACCGTATTAGAACTGTATGAACAGTTTTGTAAAAATTATCGCGAAGAAGATTATCCGGCCTTAATTAGCCTACTCCAAGAGCATGCAGCACTATTGGCTGGAGGGGTTGTATTTGTTGAGACAGAAGAACAATTCAATCATAGCGCCGCCCTAGAATATTCAAAAATTTTCTATATAAAAGAGACACATTTATGGCATACCATCAATCCACGACACGCTATTCCCCATGTAGATGGATTATTTTTAAGGTTGCTGATTTTTCAAGCGGTAATATCCGGTGATATTGATTTTCTAAGTAAAACCCATCCAAATGACTTTTTCTCTGCAAAAGACGATCAAATAATCTCCATGCTTTTTCAGCTACTGAGCCTAGATGAAATTAAAGCATTATTCCCTTGGGCTATTCTAAATGGTACCGTGAATACAGTGCATGCTTTACTAAAGCAGATACTATTAAAAACCAATGGTATTTTCAAGTTAGACGATCCGCTTTCGAATGGTTTAACACCCTTAGAAATCTTATCGAAAAGCGACAATGACATTAATACACTATTCACCAAAAAGATGATGCTGTTTTATGCGGCTTCTTGGTATTATTTTGTAGCGGAACAACCCACGGTCCATAACATTCATCATTTACCCTGTTCTTTTTCAGTAGATCAACCGCATGCGAACATAAAAATTTTTTTAGATTTACAAGAAGAAACTGTCAAAATAAAAAATGATCCTTCTGTACAAGCAGTGAAAGCAGAGGACAACCCTTTTTTCTGCGGAGATGGATTTTGTGTAGGGCTTAATGATCTGCGAAACGTTTATAAATCACAAGGACGAGATGATTATTATCTGATGACAATTGCCTTGTTGAATCTGTGGAATGGCAGTGCAGCACAATTAGATAGGCCATTACCATCTATACTCCCGCAAACATTGTTTTACAACACCTTGGGTAAACTCTTTGCGCAATGGGCCAATGATATTATGCTTTTTCACGGCAAAAATATAGATACCCTAATATTAAAGCCACAACTGAGCTATTCTCTTCGCGAGTTCTCTTCCCAATTTACAGGCAGGCAGGCCAGTTATTTCCATTTGGCGAAAGATAGCGCATTGCTTAACACTCGATTGATTATGATAGAAAATGGCGCAAAACTCAATTTCTTGCGCGATTTAACGCAAGAACAATTCGAGGAATATTTAAGTTTTTTCATGAAAACACGGAATATTTACACGGTGATCTCAAAAAATAGTCACAATACCACTTGCACCTTAGAGAACGATAAAAAAATAAATCATTTTGACTCAAGCAACCGTATTGTCTCTTCCTATTTAGACTCTATTGCTGATTTAAGAGAGGCTATAAAAAAAGCACATCCGGAATATGATCAAGTTAAAAAATATCAGTTTTTCTTGGCGTATCGCTATGATGGTCCTGGACATGCAAAACCATGGATAAAAAACAGCATTTTTTGTGAAGAAGAACTTCCCCAAACAGGGGAAGCAACGCAAGCATTTCAAATGAATTCTCCCAATCGATTTACCCATTTGCATGTGGCTGTTTTGGTCCAAGATATCGAAACCATAAAGAAAATACTACAGCAGCAGAAAGTAGATATTTTAGCGGTGGATTATTACGGGCGTTGCGCAATCGATATGGCCGTGGAAAATGCTTTCTGGGAAGGGGTAGAATTGTTATTAGCAGATCCTAGAATAGATTTTTTTATTTTTACCCAGGCCATGCTGGATATGCTCATCATATACGAGCATGAAATTTTTATTATCCGTCTACTGCAACATCAAAAAGTAATCTGTTGCTTTGATAATGGTTTAAACACTGTCATAGAGCTTTCTTTGCGCTACAATAAGATGAAAATAATTGACGATATAAAAGCGCTCTTCTTACAAAAAGAAAATGGATCCCTATTTCTCTTGCTTAAAACAGTAGAAATACTCGCTTCTCGCCGTGAAAAAAAAGAAGCTCAAGAATTGTTTGCATGGATGGCACAGCATATTGATAAAGAAAAACTTGGTCTTATAGTAAATAGCCCCTTAGAATATAAAGCTCATCACGAAAAGATTACTCTACTGCACAATGCTATTATAGCAAGAAATTATATTTATGCTGCGCTTCTGATAGCAAATGGTGCCAATTTAAATATTCCTATTCAAGGCGGTCATAATGATGGTAAAACTGCACGCCAATTACTAGAAGCGCAGGGAAGACTAGAACTTATTCCTGAGAAAGAAAGAAATCTGGTGCAAAACATACAAGTCAAAGCTGAGAAAGGATTCCTATTTTTTTCCGAAGCAACTCAAAGGATGGAAGATTATTGGCAAGAAAAAGTCATCACTTTCACTACGGCAAGACCTTTTTAAATCTCATTTCTACTAAAACTTCTATCAGGTTCGACACCGCTTAGGCCTGATGCTAGCAGTTAACGGCGCGGCGCTGGGAGAATGATGGGGTATTTAAGGTGGCGAATGGGGAAGATTAAATTAATATAATATTAGCAAGGCCAGCTCTCTTCAATCTAGCTATTTCTTTTAAATTCCTATACTATTATGCAAACATGGAATAACCAGAAAATTAAGCTATGATTGATAATTTTAAATGGAAACTCTACAAATACCAGTCTTTGGCTATAGCAGACCCCTTTAAACGCTTTGTTAATTATTTAGATCAAAAAGTTTGGTTAGCACCGCTTAATTCAGCAAATGACCCCTTTGAAGGTGCTTTCATTTCTAGCATTCCTGAACAAGGAACGAAAGCCTTTAATGATTTTCTAGTATACCATCAAAAAATACACCCTACTTTAACAGCTGAAAGATTTAATCAGGAGTTAAAAAATCCAGAATTTCAGAAAGCTATTCGAGAAGGTGCCCGATCTTTTTCACAAG
>CAMFJO010000042.1 GCA_945956945.1 uncultured Legionellales bacterium
CACCCAAGCACCCAAAGACCAATACGGGGTCACGATAGCCAACTTAAAATAAGAAAAAATCACGAAAAAATCGACGAAGCGATCCAAACTGCCGTCTAGAAAAGCGCCATAATGGCTACTTTTACCGCCAGCACGCGCCACAGCCCCATCAACAACATCAAATAAGCCTGCCAATATGAAAAAAACCAGCCCTGTCACACTAAAATTGTGCGCAATAAAAATATAACCTAAAATACCCAATACAAATGTCAGCCAGGTATAGGCATTCGCCGTAATAGGCAAACGCAACATACGCTGTCCCAATTGTTCAGAGAAATTACGCCACCACACACACTTTTCTTTAATCATATCTCTATACTCCCGCGACCCCTAGGCTCCAAGCCTCGCTGAACCCAAACCCTTGTGACTATATCTTTAAATTAAGTTCTAGGCAAAGTGACGCCCAATTGCCCCTGATATTTACCTCTTCTATCGCCATAAGACACTGCACAAGCTTCATCGGATTGCAAGAAAATCATTTGCGCTATGCCTTCATTGGCATAAATTTTCGCAGGCAAAGGCGTGGTATTTGAAATTTCTAAAGTAACATGCCCTTCCCACTCTGGCTCGAGCGGCGTTACATTAATGATTTGTCCACAACGTGCATAAGTCGATTTTCCCAAACAAATACACAATACATCGCGCGGAATACGGAAATATTCTACCGTACGCGCCAAAGCAAATGAATTCGGGGGAATAATGCACACATCCGTTTCTACATCGACGAAACTATTTTCATCAAAGGCTTTGGGATCCACAATGCTAGAGTTAATATTGGTGAAAATTTTAAATTCTCTGGCACAACGTACATCATAACCATAACTGGAAGTCCCATAAGAAATGATAGTGCGATCGTCAAGGCGACGCACTTGTTCTGCACAATAGGGTTCTATCATGCCATGTGTCTGACTCATATCCTGGATCCAACGATCCGCTTTGATAGCCATAGTATTACTCCACTACAATTTTGGCAAAACGCCGTTTCACTTGTGTTGCTCTTAGCGCCAAACGCGCCACCATTTTCAGTGCAATTTGCTGATAATTTTGGGTGATCGCTGACTCTGGTGCAGACACGACCAAAGGAATACCGGCATCGCTCGCACGCCGAATCTCTGTGTTCAAAGGTAATAATCCCAATAGATCTAAGTCAAAATTCTCCGCCATACGCTTCCCACCGGCCTCACCAAAAATAGCATCCGTGTGTTGACACTGCGGACAATGGTAATAAGCCATGTTTTCCACCACCCCCAACAAGGGGATAGCAACCTTCTTAAACATATTCACTGCTTTTTGGACATCCAGCAAGGCCAGATCTTGGGGTGTCGTTACGATGACCGCCCCTGAGACCGGGATTTTTTGCGACAAAGTCAATTGAATATCGCCCGTACCGGGTGGCATATCTATCAACAGATAATCCAACTCATGCCATAGCGTATCATATAATAACTGTTGAAGCGCCCCGCTGACCATAGGGCCGCGCCAAATAACCGGCGTTTCTGCACTGTCCAGTAAATACCCTATGGACATTGATTGCACACCATGCTTTAGCAGGGGAATTAAAGCCTTACCCTGTACTTGTGGCTTCTCAGTAACCCCCAATAGATTGGGTTGGTTCGGGCCATAGATGTCCGCATCCAGAATTCCCACCCGAGCGCCTTCTGCTGCCAAGGCCAGGGCTAAATTTGTAGTGACCGTTGATTTACCAACGCCACCCTTACCCGAGGCGATGGCAATAATATTCTTCACCTGTGGCAGCGTTTTAACGTTTGCAGGCGTTTCTAAGGCCACAATGGTACTTTCCCATTGCCACTGTAGACTGTGAATGTGTATTGTGTTGTTTTCCGTCAAGGCTTGCATCACTTGCTGTTGCCAAAGTGACTGTATTTTGTCATGAGGGAAAGGTAACTTTAAGCGGATAGAATAATTATTTTCTTTATTTTCAACGACTTGAACCCAGTTATCGGGAATTGCAGGAATAGCCAATGCTTCTATTAATACATGTTTTATACTGTCTATAATAATGGCTGCCGACATAAAAATAACCCCCACATTGAAACGGGGCTATTTTATCACGTTTAATCGTCTCACAGTGCTTTTTAAACAGGATATTTAGCTACAATGGTAGGCCGGCTTAGGTAAAGACACCTAAGCCGGCCAATGGGACGCAGGGCTATTTCGAAACTAGTAGGGCAATATTTGCACCTTGGTGCCAATCGTCACAAAATTCTCACTTAACCAGGCCGCATCGCTGGGGTGCATCCGTACACAGCCATGGCTGGCATTGTAGTTGGGTACATCATAGGACCCATGCAAGGCATACCCCCCATTAAAAAACATGCAGTATGGCATCGGCGCGCCGCCTTCATGCAGAGGGAATATGGAGGATTTACAATCCGCACCCTTCTTGCGATAGACGGTAAAAGTACCCGATGGGGTTTTACAAGCACTTCCTATATCGGGGCAATACCCTCTACCCGCAGAGGCTGGTCCTTGTGCGACCAAAACGCCATCAGGGCCATAAGCACCCCATGCGTGTTCATTCGGATCCACAATCACAATCTTGCTCCCCGTGGCTGGGCGAGTAGCAGGAAATTGATAGGCTGGCACCAGCGCCACTGTTTGAGAACCATTATTGCCATTCGCCGTAGAAGTCGCGTGATTGCCAGATGAATCATTCGGCATGGTGGCACAACCAGCTAATACAATACTCGACAGTAATATGACTGCTTTGAATTTGAGTTTCATGATACGTCCCCTTACTTAAAAACATTCTTCTTATAATCAAAGCGTAGCAGGGATTAAGCCCCCAATTGCTTATTCTTATTGAAAATTTGCACCATATTCAGCTATCGTTAATGAAACCCTAGAAAAGATTAAGGATGGATGAGAGATTGCAGCGTATCATTATATTGAGATTCATGGTGAATATACCCAATACACTTCAAGATACGAAAAATAATGCGTATAACTTTGAAACGATAGCCATGTCATCCTCGACCGCAGGTCGGGGATCCAGTATGAAACCCTATTTGAAACTGGATCCCCGACCTGCGGTCGAGGATGACAGTATCTTTTCTCTTAACGCGCCAGTATTCTGTCTAGTTCGCATCTTCAGGTGCTTTAGGTATGGGCGGCTCTTTACAAGCCCCATAAAATTATCTTGAAGAACTCCGCATTTGAGGAGATTGTGGTTCTGCATAGATTTTAGCAACATCTTCTCGTAGCTTAATCGCCAGTTCCTTAATCGCTTCTTTAACATATTTTATAAAAGCCAAGCGATCTATTCCACTGGAGCGATTCAAAACATTTGCCATTCTCGCTTCTTTTTTTGTTTTCTCGACAGAAGGAGCATCCGTTTTTTTGGTATGCAATATCTCTATGCTTTTTTTGGCCAATTCGCCTACTTTAGCAAAGATAGTCGACTCATGCTGAAAAGGACTGGCCTTCACATGTGCCACGGTGGCTTCTTCGCATAGACTCATCACATCACAAGTCGTGAGTCCTTGTTCTGCAGCTGCATCTAGAATTTTGGCTCTATTTTTAAGTAAAAATTCTGCCGTTAAATCTTTTTCATTCATGTCGATACCTTCCAATATGCCTACCTTTTCCCGATCAGTATCATCCTTCATGGTATAGCATAGTTGATTGCCTATCATATAGAGATAGATTTTTCCTGCTTCAATTTGTCCATCTTCAGGTAATAAACTTAATTCTGCCCCTCGCTGTGCCAAAAGGTGTTGTTCTCCAAAGGTAGGAACGACATCCAGCTTATACACACAGGCAGTCGCTTTTAAACTCAAACTCCCTTCCTTTGTCACTTGCCTTAGTTCTGTGGCAAACTGCTTGCCTTTCTCTTTGCTCAACATCGGTGCGGCACTGGTATTTAAATCCAAATGAACTTTCTTTTTCATTAGGTTAGCGCAATCGGCCTGATTATTCGGCGGAGTAGCTTTGATCTGTACAATGTTTTGAACCAAGCGTTGCGCATCGGCACCACCCAAACTATGGCCAATGACATTAATTTTAACCGAGTCGCCTTCTATTTTGCCAACCGCTTCATTTAATTTCGCTAATACTTTATCTTTATGCTGTTCAAAAGATTCTTGGCCGGCGGCTTCATCTTCCATATCGCGTACCACACCGGGTAAATCCTTGGTACCGACAAAAACCACTTTAATTTCTGACTTTCCGTCTACCGGTTCTAAAATAAATGCATTCAAACCTTCCGGTGTATCTACCCTGTTAATCTTGTACTCTACATCAACAGGGTTTCCATCATCATCGTAGGTACGTACTATTTTATTAGGGATAGGTTCTGGATTGTCTGGATTAGCTTCATAGCGTTCTTTCTCTGCCATGTACAAAGCATGAGCCAACTCCTCAGCCTGTAATATCGTGTGTAAAACTTTTTCTACCTGATGCGCAGCCTCTAGATTGACTAATTTTCGCTTAACATCGACTACCGCAGCAGGACTAGGCGCTATGGCGCGGGTGCTATCAAAGTCTTTAGAAGGCATCGACAATGTGGGCTTTATAGAACGTCGCTTAGGATTTCGCTGAAAATTCGGCGTAGATGATCCTTGGACGAGTTTTTCGTCTGTCATTTTTATTTACCTCTCGCTATCTTTCTAGATATATTTTTTCTAGATATATTTATGAGCCCATTATAACACTCGAACGTTAAGGAATTATTAAAGGCAAAAATTCTTTAAAAAAATTATTATTATGAAAATCAATTGTTTATAAAAATATGTGGCGAAACAGTTTGTATTTTTGACCTATTATTGCTAGGATGCCTCTCAATGCTCTTCATTTAGGCCTGGATCCGTGCAATACACCCCCTTAAAATTGGTTTTACTCCTAGCGCCCTTGGTATTCAGTTTTGCCATCGGCCAAGACATTTTTATTCCCGAAGTGCCCCAACTCACCGCCCTATTTCACACCACGCCGGGACTGGTGCAACAAACCTTAAGTGCCTTCATGCTGGCTGTGGGCATTGGCCAATTAATCGTAGGACCGCTCACCGATCGCTTTGGTCGCAAAAAGATTGTGTTGCTGAGCACGGCCCTGTTTGCGCTGGCTTCTATTGGCGCTGCTTGTGCCCATTCCATCCTCTTTTTAATTTTGATGCGTATCGTTCAAGGTATTGGTGCTTGCGGCATGATGGTATGCGCTTTCGCCATCGTGCGTGATGTATCCCACGGCAATGAATCAGCGCACATTTACAGTTATTTAAATGGCGCTATTGCAATCTCGCCTTTATTGGCGCCCATGGCGGGAGGATATCTGGATGTCACTTTTGGCTGGCGTGCCCCCTTTTTCTTTCTAGCAGCAACAGGCATTGCCATTTTGGGGATGATATGGGCGCTCTTATCAGAAACCATCCGCGAAAAAAATACCAAAGCCTCTTTAAGAGGGACCTTTGCCGATTATCGGCGCGTTATCCAAAACAAACAATTTCTAAGGTTTAATTTTATCGCCGCGAGTGCCCTTGCCTCTTTTTTTACTTTTTTCTCCGTGTCCCCTTACATTCTCATTAATTTATTGCATGTACCGGAAACCCGTTTTGGTTTTTATTTCGCTATCATTGGCATGACCTTCTTTATCGGTAGTGTGGGCTCTGCCAAACTCAATCTAAGATGGGGTATGTATAAAGTTGCTTTCATCGGTAGCCTTTTATTTTTTCTAAGCGGTATCACCATGTTAGGGTGGACCTTAGTGGTCGGTACCAGTTTATGGAGTTTTTTATTACCCACGGCGCTCGCCGGCATTGGTGGCGCTTTTATGATGGGTTCTAGCGCAGGCGGTGCGCTAGAGCCTTTTCCTGATATCGCTGGTACCGCTGCCGCTTTGTTAGGCGCTTCAGAATTTTTACTGGCAACTTTAGTGGGTACGATTGCCTTACTACGACCCGTGAACTCCAATATGCCACTGGCTATCGTGTTGAGTGTATTTGGGCTATCAGCGCTGTTGCTCATGCTGACTTATAAAAAAAATCCTCAGCACATCTCCATCTAGCGGTATCCTACAATACAGATTGTGAACGATATCGCGGGCAAACTATTTAAACCTTAGCTTGTTTGCTTTATTTTTTTTATGATTTTAAGGTATAATGCGCCCCTCGTTCTAATAATAAATTAAAAAGGAGATAAGACGATGGCAGCCAATTCCTTACTGGCAGAAAGCCAGATCAATGTGCTAACAATGCGTTATCACTTAGAAAGTATCCACACAGAAAGCCTGACAAAAACAGCTGGCTACGCGGATCGAATAAGCGAACATTGCACGAGTTTCCAAAAAATTGTTGCCAAAAATCCAAAGTGCGTTCATTATAACCTCACCCTTCATGGCGAATTTTGTTTGAATGGCATTAAGTATGATGCAATCGCAGATAAAGATTATTCACAAACCACCCTATTGGTATTTGCCTTACAACAAGATGCACCACTTTCAATATTTCAAGCCTTGCTTGATGTAGGAGCCGAAATTGCACCACAAAAAGTCCGTAGCATAACCTGCCCAAGACTAAACCTTTTCATTAATATAGACGATGTCAATGCCTTTATCACACTGGCTCTTAGCAAAGACCGCCGTGATATCCTCCGAGAGCTTCTAAACCGCAAATTATTAACAGAAGATCAAACCAAGTTCATAGTAGCAAGCCAAGTAACAACTTATTATGATACCCATCCCTCAGAATCATTTTCATCAGCATCACCCCGATCAAACAATGCGAATAGTAGCACTTCTATTATATTGTCATCTCTGAGCAGTTTTTTTGCGGGAGGATCAAGCACAGCAGAAGAAGATAGCAAAAATGTTGATTGCGGCTTTACAAAAAAATAATTAGCGCTCTTTGATT
>CAMFJO010000043.1 GCA_945956945.1 uncultured Legionellales bacterium
CTAATCACACCGCATTTCCACCACGAAGCGCAGCAATTGTCCGATTCTTTACAATTACCGCTACACCCTGAAAAATCCCCTCTGATAGATTTTTACCTTTACTACACTGAAACGGGCCTGCATTTAATCAGCACGCAGTTAAATCTAGGGCCATTGCATTTGGATTTTAATCAAGGCGTGTTAGGGCGACGTTTGCAAAGCGCTTCTATTCGCAAAGAGCCTTTGGCGCGCGCTATCGGCTTGCATAAGAAAACCGAACTCCATATTTGCGATGCGACTGCGGGTATTGGCAGAGAAGGGTGTCTGTTAGCCGCTTTAGGCGCTAAGGTCACTCTGGTAGAGCGATCGCCTATTATGGTGGCTTTATTGAAAGATGCTTTGCAGCGCTGTCATGCTCCCTGGCGCGAGCAGGTTAATTTGGTGGCGGCGGATAGCCGTGATTTTTTAAGAGAATCCTCTCATCCCTCTTTTGATGTCATTTATCTGGATCCCATGTTTGAAGCCAAAAGCCACAAGGCACGGGTTAAAAAAGAAATGCAATATCTACAAGCCTTAATGGGACCGCAAGAAGATGCGGATGCCTTATTAGAAGCAGCACTGGCTTTAAACCCTTGGCGGATAGTGGTCAAAAGACCGCTTAAAGCACCCTCTTTGTTAGCGAAAAAACCGGATTTTTGCCTAACTTTAGCTGCCTATCGGTTTGACGTGTATACCGTTTAGGATTTATTAGAATCATAGCGTTTACTCCCCACATTGACAGTCATCTTTGCTCATGATATTGTTTTTTGCACAATATGTTCAGAGGATTGTGTTATGTCGCTAAGACGTACGCTAAAAGGAGTGACGCTAATCGAAATGTTGCTCTCACTGGTTATTGCCAGCCTGATTCTGAGCTATTTCATTTCCCAACAATTACAATCTCTACACCAACAATTAGTCGATAAAACGGTAGCGCAAATGAATTTTTTAGCTTTAAGCGCACGTAATTATTATCTGAACCAGCAAGCCCTTTATCCTTCCAGCTCTAATATAAGCCATTGGCCGCAAACCCTTAAGGCTCTGAGCGATGCCGGTTCTATACCTGCTGACGCTCTGTGTTCGTCTTGGCCTGCCAGCAGCAATGCAAGTACTAATGTGGCTAGCAATAAAAATGCTGATTGCTTAAACAACCAAAAACAGATTGCGCATCAGGAATACGCTATTTTCCCAGCCAACAGTTCGGGATCCTACAATACAGCCCTGAATGGCATTCAAGCACATCCATGGACTGCATCTCAGCAATTTACCAGCAGTGGTGGTAATTTTTGGGGGATTAGTTTGGAACTACCCACTTTGCAAGCCGCGCGAGAAATTCAAAAACGTTTGCCTTTTGCCACTTTATGTTCTCCATCCAATCTAAGTGCGCAATTGACTAACAACGCACCTTGTATAGAAAGTAACACGGTAACTATGCTAGTCCCTAGGCCAGCAAAATGGTTTAATAGTACTCAATACGCTAAGGATGGTTTGATTCAAAGCATGGGGACTGCGGCAGTGTGTGGCGATCCCAATCATGGATGTAATACGAATGGAAATAAGCCCTACGCTACCATCTTTAAACCCATGAGCTGCGGTACTAACCCAAGTGGCCAAAGTTTAACGCCGGTTTTATTTGTTTATCCTTTTGACTATGAATTATGCTTAGACAACAAAAGTACAACTTGTTCTGCTCAAACCGCCTTTGCGGGCATGAATCTGGGTGTCAAGGATGTGGGCAATGCGTGGCAGGTTTACGGTGGTGAACTTGACAACAATGGGAATATGACCAGTAATCACTTTTTTACTATAGCCGTTGCTTATTTTACGGTATGTGAGCCCTATGGCAACAATACCTGGGACATCACAACTGCCCCCACTTCCTACAGGGGAGGAAATTTGCAGTGAAACCAGTCAGAAATAGAGGCCTTAGCTTACTGGAAGTTTTACTCAGTCTCGTTCTCTTAATAGGTTTAGTGCTTATTCTTGTGGTGTATACGCAAAAACTCGATCAACGAAAAACCATCTCGATCGCCAAACAAGAAATAAATGCGATACTAAATGCCGCCGTACAGTATAAAATGGCATATTCTCAATGGCCAAGCAATCTGAACCAACTATTACCACTCCTGAGCACAGCTAAAATCAGCTCTTCATTTTGCTCTCCGTGGCAATCCGGCCTAGGATGCGCGATTTATTCCGTCACTTTCCCCGTAAATAACCCTTATTTTGGCGTACAAGTAACCACCCCGAGTGTAACCATTGCGCAGAATTTAGAAAGCGCTTTGCCCACCGCCTATATTTCAGGTACCACTATTATTGCTTATACCACAGCCGCTACGGCTTCAATCAAAACGCAGGTACCAACGGGGTTTTTATACGCAAGCCCTGCCAGTTCCACTCTCTATTATAATTCTTCTGTCAATGATAACTGTGCTATGAGCAATCCGGAAATTGCCGACAAAAACTGGAACTGGGCGAGAAAAAATTCGGGAAAGGGAAATATAATCAACCCCTATTGTTCCATTTTTTTTGAGCAACAGCCTCCGGCAGGCAGTTCCACGGGACCTTATGGGTTTGTGCTCCCTTCAAGTCCTTCCTCGAATTTTACAAAATATACAATTACGAATCAACATATATCCTATGCGCCCCTGCAAGGAACCACGAGCGTTTTTATAGATGCTATTAACGGTGGTTACGATGCGCCGACGCTCAATCAATTCTCGCAGCCGCAGAATATTCCCAGTTGTCCTTCTGGTAGCAGTCCAACCCTTCTTTTCCTCCCTACATCGGCTCTTTTCATAGACTCATCCGGGGGCGGCGTTTTTAGCGCCTGGAATTTTTCTTCTTTCTCCGCGCATATATCAGTGCGCCCGGGGGCGGGCCCCAAAAACGCGGTCTTAATGGGCTGTATCAACTCGAGAATTTCTAATTATGTTTTTCCCATGTCCGGAGGAGTGCAAATGGCTCAAGTGGACGTTTCTTCGGTGAGTGACATTGTTTGCATTCCTGACATCCAGTTGTCTCATTGGCCTGATCACAATCAAGCAGATCCTGGCAATGGCAATGGTTATGTTTGTCCCGTTTCTCTCGGCAGTATTCTAACACAATAAGGTATATGAGGATGGTATGTTATTTTCATAAAGTGCCTATAACACCGCAAAAAGGTTATGTCTTTTTACTACTGATGCTCATTCTCGGCAGCTTGGGTCTATTTCTTAATTATCAGTTATCGGTTAGAGCCATTCGCACACAGGCATGGGAGATACAAAAAACAGCTACTGAAATGGGTTATTGGCTTGACATAGAGCGCAATTATCTTCAAGATAATGATACCGTTATTCCCTCTGCTATTAGTTTAACTCTGTTACAACAGCAGTATTTCCTGCCCTACGGTCTCGCAGAAAAAAATGCATTTTCTCTTGGCACCCCTGTTTCTGAATTTTTATGCTCTGCATTGCCCGGAATAAGCCCAGAGGATGGCAACCTCACCTTAAGTGGAACCAGTGTCACCACCACCTGTAACAATCCTTCTTGTGCACTAAATAACCTCTATTATTCTTGCGGAATTACCCCAACTAGAGCACAGTATTATACTAATACCAATTATATTGATCTTAGTCCTACCGCGGTAGGTTTAGGTCTCATTGTCCGTGCGCCCAAAACCACTGCTCAATCCCTGGGAGATAATAGCACGGCGCGCAATTTAATCGCTTTACTGCCCACATCTAATGCCAATATTTATACCACTGGTTCTACGACAGTGAATGGTATCGGCATCGGGTCTTATATCCTAACAACCACAGGTACAACGATTCTTGCTAATAACAGCTATAATAAAATAATCGATATGGGGTTAGTGCAAACGAGCAAACCTGGAAGTCCCGACAAGAACTGTACCGGTTGGAATGGCGGAGTAAAAAGTGGATCAGGATATCTCAATGGAGATAAAACAGGGAAGAGCAAGTTTAACTATGAACCACCTACTTGCATCAGAATTACGCCTGGAAGCCATCCAAATTGTAAATCATTTGACGTACTATATGCTATGTTTAGAGGCCATACGGATGCCA
Source organism: uncultured Legionellales bacterium (assembly GCA_945956945.1). GTDB lineage: Bacteria > Pseudomonadota > Gammaproteobacteria > UBA1113 > UBA1113 > VFKP01. Next base: position 4,089 of record CAMFJO010000043.1, read on the forward strand.
ATAGTACCAACAGTGGGCAAGTTGGCTACGATATTAGGGATACCGTTGTGAGAAAAAACGGTTCCTCCTTTATAGATGTTTATTTAACGCTGGACTCTGAGAATCGCGGTGCAGATTCTGGGTATCAGGTAACCCGGACAGATCATAAAGACAGTTGGTTGATTTATCTTGTTCGTTGCCGCCAACCTTAATTCTTAAGGAATATTATTTTGATTAACCTTCGTACCTTATCACTCCGAACGCGTAGCCTAAGCGAGGGCATTACGCTATTAGAGTCTATGTTAGTAGTTGTCATTCTCCTTGCAGTTTTGCTGCTTAGCGTACAACAATATAGAGCAATTGTTTTTGAGCGCGAGGCGGCAGAAATCCAGAATAGCCTTAGGATCTTGAATCAAGCCCTAGAACAATACTATGCAAGTAATTGTTATACCTTTCTGAAACAATATAAATCCTATCCTATAAACCCTTATAGCAATACAACGCCCATTACCTCTGCGTCTTTAACCTTAAATCAATATGTTGCAACACCCGCAATCATTAATAACCCTTTTAATCCGCAAGTAAAGGGTTTAAGCGCTTATAGCTACACAATAAACACCAGTTCAGATTTTCCCACTATAGAGATTAGCACTACTTTTCCACCCTCATTTTCTTTGAACGAGCTCACAGTATTAGCGGGTTTATTAAAACCTAATGTTATGAATCAAAAAACTAAAAGTTTGACGTGGAGTACCGCCCCCAATAACACCCAGCTTACTCCAGCGCCCGCAACGCCTGCACTTAGCTATATCGACACCTTGTCCATGCAACTTTCATCATCGAGTACTGCATACACTGCGACCTGTGCTTACTGGCAAAATCCAAAAAACCGGTGCACTATAACGGGGGCAAATACAGGCACTAATAATCGTTGTGATTATCAAAATAAACCCTAAGGGGTTGTTTCTATATCGACAGGAAATATAATGTTTCAGCGCTTGAGCAAAACAATCTCAGCTCACCCACTCATAAGAACCGCATTGTCCAGGCGCAGAGCATACTTTAATAACCATGCGCTGAATACCATATCGCTCTAAATCTTCTGTGTCCTGGCTTAATCTATCGATAAACCAGCGCGATAATTCTTCTACCGTGATGTTGCGTAAGGGTAAGCGTTTCACATCTTTTTTTAAGAAAGGAATTTTTTCCTGATCAAAATAAGCGTATAAATAGTCCCCTTCTTCTTCTAAACGCAAATGAGGGGAGTTGTCTGCGATCAGGGTATATTGGCTTAATTCATCACATAACAAACGTATTTTTTGTTTGTATAAGGCATAATCGAAAGTCATGCCATTGTCATCAACCTTAGCTGTAAGGCTTGCAAAGACACTAAAATTATGGCCGTGCAAGCGTTCTCGATGCTTGGCGGAATAAATAGTAAAATGCGCTGCATCAAACCCCATATATTCTTTATTTAATTCTATGACGGTATAAGTACTCATCTGTGTTCCTTAATTTGTATACCCGTGGTGGTTGCTAATAATAAACTATCGGCAGGTCTTCTGGCAAAAAGTCCAGAGCCTAAAACACCGGGGATCGTTGCCAGTTTTTCTTCTAAAGCGATAGGTTCATGGAATGAAAGTTCGTGTACATCTAAAATAATATTATGGTTGTCGGTGATAAAGCCTTCACGCAATACCGGTAATCCACCTAGTTTAACCAACTCCCGTGCCACATAACTTTGTGCCATGGGCAATACCTCTATGGCTAGGGGAAAAGCCCCGAGGGCTTTCACCATTTTAGAATCATCTGCAATGCACACAAATTTTCGTGCGGCTGTAGCCAATATTTTTTCACGCAGTAAACAGCCACCGCCGCCCTTGATCATTTGAAACAGAGGGTTAATTTCGTCCGCACCATCAATGTAGACATCAATCGTAGCCACTTGGTTAAATTCTACGACAGGAATATGGTGTTGTTTTAACAAAGTATAAGAGGCGACAGAGCTGGCAACGGTGGCTCCGATCAAGTGCTTTTTATTGGCCAGAGCCGCTATAAAGAAATTGACCGTGGAGCCTGAGCCTATGCCCAATATGCCATTATCGGGGATGTAATCCAATGCTGCCAGAGCAGCTTGCTGTTTTAGTTCATTTTGCGTCATAGGCCAACCTCGATTAATTGATATTCCACATGACCTGCCTTGCCCTGCTTGATACAATGCCAATGCAAGGGCAGATTTAAGGTGTGTGCGCGTTGCATTTCAATGTATATCCGAGTGCCTGGTTTTTCATAGGCGTATTGTTTTAGCAAAGGTATACACTGGTTTAAGAGATCGCTTTGAAAAGGTGGATCCAGAAATATAATGTCATAGGGCTTGGGTTTGGGGATAATGGGTAATAAAGCATCTTGATTCAATAAAGAAACGCTTACTTTATTTTTATCCAGGGGTAAGCTGGATATGATTTTCTCCAGAGGCGCGAGCACTTTAGGATCGCTGTCAATAAAAGTGACGTGCGCCGCGCCACGCGATAAGGCTTCTAAACCTAGAATACCACTGCCAGCAAATAGATCCAGGCAATAGGCATTGTGTAGGCGCGTACCCAACCAATTGAATAGCGTTTCACGGATCCTGTCACCCGTTGGACGAACCATTTCATTATTGGGTACAGGAATGTGTTTGCCACGCCAATAGCCCGCAATAATACGCACATGGTTAGCCATAACAACCCCATATCGGGTTGCGCATTCGCCCATCTGTCAATTCCATTTTCTCTCCAGTTTTTTGTGCGT
>CAMFJO010000044.1 GCA_945956945.1 uncultured Legionellales bacterium
GGTTAAATGTAATCCCTATTTTAGATTGGGGACGGTATGGAGTCGCGCTATTTTTCATTATTAGTGGTTTTGTAATACCTTTTTCTCTTCAAAAAATAAACTGGTTAGGGTTTTCAGTAAGTCGTCTTTTGCGCATATTCCCAACGTATTTTGTTGGATTAAGTATAACACTGTTGGCAATTCTCCTTAGTACCAAATATTTTTCCAATCCTTGGCCTTATACTGTGAAAGAAATACTCATTCAGTATGTACCAGGCATTAGAGATATATTGTGGTCAAGAAATATCGATGGCATTGTTTGGACGCTCGAGATAGAAATGAAATTTTATCTTTTATGCGCCATATTAATATTGTGGTTTCGTCGTTATTCTTTAGGGGTGTTTTTGGCGCCCGTTGTTTTAGTGGGCATTGCTATCTGTCTGAATCATGGGATCCCTAAGTGGGTGAATAGTAATCTACGTGTTTATGAGTGGGCAATGGTGTATGCTACCGTCGCGCAATACATCCTGTTTATGTTTATTGGTGTTATGTTTCATTATATGTATTGCAAAAAAATAGATTTGAGGAAAGGATATATTTATATACTTGCGTTGTTTATCCTTTTTTGTATTGACTGGCGGATTGGCCCTTATTCTGAGACCTTTTCTTTTGTTTGGAATTATGCTTTTGCATTACTGACCTTTGCGTTTGCCTATACATTTCCTGATGTGTTTAGGGCTAATAAAGTGACTAATTTTTTGGCAGACATCAGTTATCCATTGTATGTGATCCATGGTGTTGCAGGATATGTGGTGCTTCGTATCATGCTAGATAGAGGGGTTAGGGTATGGCTGGCGCTCTGTATAGTAACCAGTATGGCTTTTCTTCTCGCTTGGCTGATCCACCTAAGCATTGAGCAGCCATCTAGAGTGTTGGGTAAGAAAATTGGGGGAAAGTTGACTTCAAGCACTTTTGTCAATAAACCCCTAAAGGAGAGCGTTGCTTAAAGTAAAAGAAAGCGAACAAGAGATTAAGTTGACTATAATTTGGACAGCATAATATTTGACAAATTCTGGGTGTTTGTGTAAAATCTTCGCGCGAGTGATAAACCAGTTCAAGAAAGTCATCTAAATGAATGTTTTTGTTAACAAAAGCGTCATTGAGGGTAATGGCGGTATAGTTATATGCATTTTAATTTATAAAACAATAATTTAGATAATTTCTGGGGAGTATTATGTATTCAGTTATTTTATCTGGGGGCGTAGGCAGCCGTTTGTGGCCAGTTTCCCGTAAATTTCACCCCAAACCCTTCATAAAAATGCCGAACAAATTGAGTATTTTGCAAAATACTTTTGTAAGAGCTTTGGAGCTAGGCTCTAAAGGAATTATTAATGTCACTGGAAATGAGCTTTTATTTAAGGTACAGAAAGATTGGGATGAAGTCTCATCTAAAATTAATGCTTCTATCAAACCTTCTTATATTTTAGAGCCTTTTGGCAAAAGCACTACTGCGGCGATAGCCATGTCTTGCTTATGGGTAGCAGAGTCTTATGGTGAAGATGAAATTTTACTGGTTTTGCCATCTGATCATATCATAACCAATCAAGCTTCTTTTAATAAAGCTGTCGAACAAGCGGTATCTTTGGCAGAAAAACACCATAAAATAGTAACTTTCGGGATAAAGCCTACAGGCCCGGAAATAGGCTATGGGTATATGGAATATGAAAATAATACGGTGGCGCGATTTTTGGAAAAACCAACGCTTGAAGAGGCAGAGAAATATTATACCTCCGGTAAATATCTATGGAATTCGGGCATGTTTTGTTTTAAAACAAGTGTTATGTTGCAAGAAATGGTGATTCACTGCCCTGATATTGTGGCAGATGCTCGAAAATGCTTTGCTCAATCTAGAAAAATTTCTGTAGAAAAATTAATTATAGAAGCAGAGTCTTTTAGAGCCATTCGAGAGATCTCTCTAGACTATGCTATTATGGAAAAATCCGATAAATTATCGGTGATCCCTTGTGATCTTGGTTGGAGTGATGTGGGGACATGGACGGCGCTGAGTGAGTCTTTGGAAAGCGATGCTAATGGAAATATTTTGAATGCAGAGGTTATTGTTGACAGGGTTAACAATTGTTATATTGAAGGTGGTAGTAGAATAATAGCGGCCATAGATGTGGAAAATTTAGTGATCGTCGATACGCCCGACGCATTATTAGTCGCTAGTAAAGATGCTGCTCAGGATGTTAAATCCATTTATAGCCGTCTTGCATCATCAGGACATGAGACGCATGAATTACATAAGACGGTTCATAGACCTTGGGGGAGTTATACTACCCTAGAAGAAACATTTGGGGTTAAAATTAAGCGCATAGAAGTGTACCCTGGCGCAAGTTTGAGTTTGCAATCGCATCAATACCGTTCTGAGCATTGGATTGTCGTGTCAGGAAAAGCCAAGGTGGTGAATGGTGAAAAAGATTTATTATTGAATGTCAATGAATCTACATACATCCCCGCCGGCAATAAACATCGATTGTCTAATGTATCTGATGTAGATAATCTAATTATTATAGAAGTGCAAACAGGGACTTATTTGGGGGAAGACGATATTCAACGATTCGAAGATATATATGGTAGAGTAGCAAGTTATGAGTAGTTCAACAACAAAAAAAGCATTGATTACAGGTGTAACCGGGCAAGATGGCGCGTATCTTGCTGAATTTTTATTATCAAAAGGTTATGAAGTGCATGGCATTAAACGCAGATCTTCTCTTTTTAATACGGCGCGAATAGACCATCTGTACCATGACCCTCATGAGGGTGGATTACAGTTTACCTTACATTACGGTGATTTGACCGATTCTTCTAGCTTAATTCGTGTGATTAATCAGGTGCAACCAGATGAAATTTATAATTTGGCTGCGCAAAGTCATGTTGCAGTTTCATTTGAAGAGCCAGAATATACCGCAAATTCTGATGCATTAGGTGCTTTAAGGATATTGGAAGGTATACGGCTTTTGGGATTAGAGAAAAAAACCAAATTTTATCAGGCTTCTACTTCAGAATTATATGGGCTTGTTCAAGAAATTCCTCAAAAAGAAACAACACCTTTCTATCCTAGATCGCCTTATGCGGTTGCTAAATTATATGCTTATTGGATTACCGTAAACTATCGAGAAGCCTATGGTATCTATGCTTGTAACGGAATACTCTTTAATCATGAATCCCCGTTAAGAGGTGAGACATTCGTTACCAGAAAGATCACTAGAGCTTTAACGCGAATTAAACTAGGGTTACAAGAGCGCCTTTATATGGGAAATATCAATGCGCTGAGAGACTGGGGGCATGCCAAAGATTATATTGAGATGCAATGGTTAATGTTACAACAAGATACGCCGGAAGATTTCGTTATTGCAACAGGGCAGCAACATTCTGTTCGGGAATTTATTGAGCTTTCAGCGAAGGAATTGGACATTAAACTGATCTGGAAAGGAGAGGGCGTGGAGGAAAAAGGTTATGATGCTAAGACGGGAAATTGTATTATCGCCATAGATCCCCGTTATTATAGGCCTACGGAGGTTGAGACTTTACTTGGAGATGCTTCTAAGGCTAAAGAAAAATTAGGGTGGGCTCCCAAAATATCATTTCAGGAATTGGTTCGAGAAATGATTCAGGAAGATAGTAAATCGGCACAACACGAAGCATTATCTAGAGATAACGGATTTAAGTATTTTAATTATTATGAATAGTACTATCGACAAAATGACAATACCTGTTTATAAACCTTCTTTATGTGGCCGAGAGAAAGAATATGTGAATCGGTGTCTCGATTCCTCGTGGATATCGTCCAAGGGTGAATTTATACAACGTTTCGAAAGCGAATTTGCCCGATATGTAAATTCTCAATATGCCACCTCTGTAACTAATGGAACGGTAGCAATTCATCTTGCCTTAGAAGCATTGGGTATTGGTGAGGGTGATGAAGTTATTGTCCCTACATTCACTTATGTTGCTTCGGTAAATAGTATTGTGCAAGCCGGAGCAACGCCAGTCTTTGTGGATTCTATAGAAGATACTTTACAAATGGATCCAGACGATGTTGCCGATAAAATTACGCCTCGAACCAAAGCAATTATGGCGGTGCATCTTTATGGTTCTGCTTGTGATATGACCAAATTACTAAAAATATGTTCTGAAAAAAAATTATTTTTAATTGAAGATTGTGCGGAAGGCTTTGGTACTTATTTTAAAGGACAGCATGTTGGAACTTTTGGTGATGTCGGTACTTTTAGTTTTTTTGGAAATAAGACAATTACCACCGGAGAAGGTGGCATGTTGGTTTTTAAAAATGCATCTATTTGGGAAAAAGCGGCACATTTAAAAAATCAAGGGGTATCGAAAGACATTGAATATTGGCACGATGTTCTTGCATACAATTATAGAATGACTAACATTTGCGCAGCCATAGGGCTGGCGCAACTAGAAAAGGCCGATGAGTTCTTGGCAAAAAAAAGAAGAATCGCGGAATATTATCAGCAAGAATTAAAAAATTTACCGCTAAGATTTCATGAAGAAATGGTTGATATCAAGCATTCTTTCTGGATGTGTACAATTATTTTAAACGATTTCAAAGATAGAGAACCTTTAAGAAAATACCTTAAAAGCAATGGGGTTGAGACGAGGCCTTTATTCCCGCCTTGCCATAAATTGCCGCACCTTTTAACCGATGAAACTTTTTTTGTGGCTGAATCTATCAGTGCGCGTGGTATAAATCTGCCAAGTTATCCTGATTTAGAATTTGAAGATGTTCAAAATATCTGTCAGATAATGAGAGATTATTTTAAAGCAAGTAAATAATTGTACGTATTTATTATGCTACGGCAAAAAGTGTTTAATTTCAGTGACCACAGTACAGAAGATATGGTGACTAAATAATCTATTGAGGCGAAAATGATGCGCGAAGCAAATGACAGAGTTTTGGTATTTATTCCTCTTCCCCCTACTTCACGTTGGAAAGGGGAAGGTATAGCACAGACAATAGAAAATATCATTCGGTATTCAGGTCCAATTAAATTCTCTTTAGTGATAGGTAAGCATATAGAAGCAGAGGTTTATAGAGCGCTTGAGCCAGAGATAAAATCCAAGCGAGTAGAGTTAATAACAATAGGGGTTTTTAAATCTCGGCTAGAGGATAGTTCTCGGTTTCATCGATTATTGAAGCAAGGATGCTTTTATTTAGATCTAATCTATTTTATTGCAAAGCAATTCATTAAGAAAATTACAAAGATTTCCAACTATAAAGCGACTTTTGTTCCTGTTCCCATGTTTGCAATTATGGCTTCTATTTTTAGTGAAAGATTGGTGGTTTCTTTCTGGGATCCTTTTGTTTTTGAATATCCACATGGGTATGGCTATGGTTTCAGAATGAATATTTTGAAACTAATGAAATATGCATTGCATTCTGCAACAAAGATTGTGACACAATCTCATGTCAATCAACATTACCTTAATGATTTCTTAGGCATAGATATAGCAAAGGTTGTGGTAATTAAGAATGGGTATCCTGATTATAGCCCTTATGTAAAGGATCAGTCTGTCACAATAGAAAATATCAATGCCTTGTGGGGACAGCCGGAAAAATTACCTGAGAAAAGCAGATTTAAGGCGTATCTATATTATTTCTTTCAGAAAAAGGCCAAGCCTTTCTTAAATCAAGACCTGAAAAGAGCGATACTACATAGATTAGTCACAAAAGACTGTGATAAAGAGACAAAAATCATTATGATCTCAACGCAACATCGGCCGTATAAAGGTTTTGAACGTTTATTTTCGGTGCTAGATTTGCTCATTACAAAACACCCCCAATATCGGTTTAAGTTTATTTTTACAGGGGTTGTGCCAAAGCAATTGTACAAGAAGTATTCTTGGGCTGCTTCACTGGTATTTGAATTGTCTAGATTAGACGATTACCAGCACGCCTATACGTATAAAATATCGGACCTGGTCATTCATCCAAGCTTTGTGGAAGGCGGTATGGGAACTTATCCTATGTTTGAAGCGGCATCTGTTGGTGTCCCTTGCTTATCTAATATCGGACGGCATATGCTAGAATTTCAGGCGCTATCTGAGAGTGATAAAAATATCTTATGTATAGATTTAATTGAGAAAAGCGCTTCCATGAATGGTATTTTTAATATGTTAGTAAACAAAGAATTACGAGAAAAAAATGTAATGCTGACAAACTCAATGCGGGTTTCCTGGAACGATTCGGGAAGATTGTATAAAGATTTATTTTTGGAAATGATTTCATGATATCTGATGTTCAAGCCGCATTAAAAAATTGGCGTATCATACATCTACTTGGATTGTCTGCTCTTAGAGGTAGATTTGCCCGATCTAAGTTAGGGCAAATATGGCTTACCTTATCGATGTTTATAAACATTTGTATTGTTGGGGTGGTGTGGTCTTTTATCTGGCACATTCCAATTGCGCAATACTTACCTTATGTTGGAATTGGCCAGGTAATATACCTTTTCGCCTCACAGACAGTTAATGAAAGTACTTCTATTTTTATATCGAATGCAAGGCTCTATACAAATCAAAAATTTTCACTTTCTTTAGCAGTGCTGGCACATATCTACAGAGCTTTTATTATTTTACTATATAATATTCCTATAATGCTTTTTCTGTTTTTTTGGTTTCCTCATGGGAAAGTAAATTTTGATATATATTTCCCTTTTGGCGTTGTCTTAACGTTACTTT
>CAMFJO010000045.1 GCA_945956945.1 uncultured Legionellales bacterium
GTTCGCACCTATCTCTTTGCTCACACACTCAGAAAGATATTGCTCACAATGCGCAAGGTAAGAATTCGCCAGACAATGCCCAAATTTCTTAAGAAATTCTTCTTCATTGCTTATATCGGGCAAGCCCTCAGCTGACATTATAATCTCAGCAAACTGTATTCTTATGGCTTCTTCACCCGATACCATTTCTCCATCTACTTCATAAGCAAAAGCATCAATGTATTGTTGTCTTATACTGCCATCTTCGTTTAAAAACAGATCCCTTATTTCTGCTAAAAGTGCCCGGCGGATCTGATTCATATTGGGTTCAATACTATAGTCTTTGAAAGAGCCCAAGTTATTGGCTTTAATTTTCTCGACGACTTCTAAAGCTTGCTGATTCAATAAGGACCTAATTGCAGGAGAGAAAAAGATCTGATGGGTTAAGGGTTGACCATGTGCATCCGTGCGAAAATCGGGATCAAAAAAACGGGAAACCATGATATCAACGTTGGAAGGTGTTGCCCGTAAGTAACGTGCCGTGGCTTCTAGATGTCGCACTATTTCTCTATTCGCGGCCATAAAATACACACCTCCACTTGTTTTTTCTATTATTTCGAGATTAACCTTTCTCTATCTGTCAGTATAAAATACTGCTTGTCGTTTCTTAGCACTATCTGGTTCAAATCGCAGTAATGTATATTTAAATAGCGCCCTAGTCAACATATTAGCAAACCAAAATTAAGGAAATATTAAGTATGGAGAGGTATAGCCCAATTATTTTGACCTTTTTTTTATCATGAAAATGGCGGCGTAGTTTTTCATAATATGACTATTTCAAATACAGTCATTAAGATTACCTTAAGATTTGAGCGGTACAATAGGTAACAGAACCACTAAAAAATAAATACAAGAGCACGAAAGTAATACAATGTACCCCACCCATACGGAGCTAATAGAATTTCTCCACCTGTTAGGCTATCCCAATTATAAAGACGGCATTTGCTTTGGTATCAGCGCCATGACTCTATCGCCTATTTTAATTTCTTCGACTGAAATCGCCAATGAACGATTTAAAAAGATAAAAAGTACTTTAGAGGGGTATAAACAAATAGTCCTTGATTATATTAGTGAAGATCGGACACCTTGTTCCTTAAGTCATTATCTGGATATTACCCTAGAGATAGACGAAAAAATAGATATTCTAGCTTATTGTGCGGGAGTCGCTATTTATTTTTTTCCTAATGACTATAAAGATTGCTTTCCCAAAGATATATCACTATCTCAGGATGTATTATTAGTAAATGTCCTTATGCAATCGATAGAGATGGAAAAAAAAGGCGGACTAGCTTATGCCGGAAGCGCTATAGGCTATTATAGTATTAAGCTGAAAGAATCGAATACCAGAGACCATTTTCTGACTTGGAAATACACTTTACATAAGATGGAACTCGATGTTTCGATAGCCTGTATCCTGCTCAGCAAAAAGCATGCCATCCCTATCAGTTATTGTGCGGCAAAAAAGCAGTGGTGTTATTGTATCATTAATAACGGAAATTTACAGTATATTTATACCAATGACGCAGAAGAAATAATCCATTTTATAGAAACAGAATTTTTTAAAGAAATTGAGACAGGCCTGGTTATTGCAACACAAATCTATTGTTTCAACAAAGATAAGGAAAAAGTAATCACGTTTAAAGAGTCTTATCAAAGTGAATTGTGCATAAATGGCCTGGCAAATATGTCACGCAAAGATGACAATGGATAGGCAGTTTTGGACTATGTTATTGCTTTTGAAGAGAAAGGCATTATAAAACATCTGTTGAATCAATCTATTTCAAAATTAATTTCCTCCTTAAACTATTTTTTTGAAAAACAGTTCTTTAACCCGGATTTTAAACTTCCTTCTTATATCTTAAGCGACTTTAATGATAGATTAACCACAACAAAAATATCACCTGAATATAAAATTTTCTTTTTAAAATTGTATATCATTGTACGTGAAGATGAATTTAGAAAGAATAATCGACAAGAATATAATAGTCCTTTGGCACAATTTTTTCAGCCGCATGGGGGTAATGCTCGAGCCAAACTGAATGCTGCCAAAGCTCTATTGAATGACGAACCGAACTTGAGAAAACGATCCGCCTTACAATTCGGGCGTCTAGGTAAGATAGCAGCATTATTTCTAAATGAGAGTAAAGTCAATTCATCAAAATTAGCAATTTAATCAGGCGCTATTTACTCACCCACAATATGCACTTCCGGCTGCAGCTGCACTCCGTGCAAACGCAACACTTCAGCCTGCACATGGGCCATCAGTAATTCTATGTCCCGAGCCGTGGCCGTACCGGTATTGATGATAAAATTGGCGTGTTTAGGAGACACTTCAGCACCGCCGATACTAAAGCCTTTTAATCCAGAAGCCTCTATTAATCTCCCCGAAAAATCTCCGGGTGGGTTTCTAAACACAGAACCGCAACAGGCTTTACCCGTCGGTTGAGAATTGGCGCGTTTATCCAGCAATTCTTTAATGGTTGCCAAAGCTACTTCTTTATTACCGCGCACAAATTTGAAATGAGCCGCAATAAACCATTCTTCAGCAGGTCTCGTGACTTCTCTATAAGCGATGGTATATTCTTGCGGTGTACGTATACGGATATTTCCCTCTCTATCGATGACTTCTACCGCCACCACCTGCTCCCAGGTTTGACGTCCAAAACAACCTGCATTCATCGCCAAAGCACCACCAATGGTACCCGGAATGCCCGCCAAAAACTCACCATGTTCATAGCCTGCGCGCGCCGAAAAACGCGCCACCTGAGCACAGGATACGCCCGCTTCAGCACGAATAATATCGTCTTCCAATTCGGCCAATTGTTTCAAATGTCCTTGCGTAATGATAACGGTGCCCTTAATCCCTTTATCCCGAATCAAGGTGTTACTCCCCAGACCTAACCACAATAAAGGTTCATCTTTAGGACAGGTTTTCAGAAATGCGGCCAGATCTTCTTTATCCGCTGGAAAATAGCAGCGCTTGGCCAAGCCGCCAACTCGCCAGGTAGTCCATTCGGATAAGTTCACGTTTTCTTGTAATTGACCCCTTAAGGTATTTTCTGTCATTTTTACTCTCTACTGTTCCAACAACATCTTCGGTACGCTACCAATACTGCCTGCCCCTTGCGTCAACAATACATCATCGTGCTGTAACACACGACTCAACAATTCCGGCAATTTGGCAATTTCGCCTACTAAAATAGGTTCTACCTGACCGCGCTCACGAATAGCCCGGCACAAAGCACGGCTATCGGCTCCCGCTATCGGCTCTTCACCGGCCGCATACACATCCAGCAATAATAGCACATCTACAGTGGATAAAACGGCCGCAAAATCGTCTAATAAATCGCGCGTACGGGTGTAGCGATGGGGTTGATAGGCTAATACCAAACGTCTTTCAGGCCAGGCGGCGCGCGCTGCGGCCAAAGTAGCCGCTACTTCACGAGGGTGATGGCCATAATCATCCACCACCAAAACACTTAACTCTTTTTTAGGTTTGTATTCTCCATAAATCTGGAAACGCCGTCCTATGCCCTGAAATTCAGCTAAAGCACGCGTTAAGCTGGCATCGTCAATATTCAATATTTCCGCCAGGGCAACAATAGACAAGGCATTTAATACATTGTGCTTACCCGCCAAATTCAAACGTATTGGCAAAGTTTTTTGCTTGCCTTTACGCACCACATCAAATTCGGTTTGCACACCGTGCTGCACAATATTAATAGCACGAATGTGCGCATCACTTTCTATGCCATAGGTCACCATACGACGCGATATTTGTGACAGCAATTGCTGAATGACCGGATCGTCTAAGCACAAAATAGCCGCACCATAAAAAGGCAAATGGTGTATAAATTGCAGGAAGGTTTGTTGCAAGCGTTGAAAATCGCCATTATAAGTCGACATGTGATCTTCATCAATATTCGTCACAATAGCCACAATAGGCGTTAATAATAAAAAGGAAGCATCAGATTCATCGGCTTCCACCACAAAGAATTGTCCTTTACCCAAACGGGCATTGGCACCCGCGCTGTTTAATAAACCGCCGATCACAAAAGTTGGATCTAAACCCGCTTCAGCTAACACACTAGCCGCTAAACTGGTCGTCGTCGTTTTACCATGCGTTCCCGCAATGGCAATGCCATGGTGAAAGCGCATGAGTTCAGCGAGCATTTGCGCTCGCATCACCACCGGAATATGGTGTTGTTGCGCATACATAACTTCTACATTATTATCACTGACCGCACTGGATCGCACCACCACTTCTGCACCCTCTACATACCGCGCATCATGGCCTTTGTAAATGGTTAGCCCTAATTTCTTAAGACGTTCTGTCATGGCATTCTCAGTACTATCTGAACCACTGACTGCGAAACCTTGGTTGTGTAATACTTCAGCGATACCGCCCATGCCCGCACCGCCAATACCAATTAAATGAATACGACGCAGGCTTAATCGCATACCAACTTGCTGCGCGTAGTGTAACGTGGGATTGTTATTTTGCACCTAAAACTCCTAAACATTCTGTGACTATTGTTTGTGTGGCATCTTTACGACCCACACCATACGCCGCTTCAGCCATCGCTAATAAGGATTTGCGCTCAGAAAATTTCAGCGCTAAATCGTTTTCTAAATAGGTGACTGTCAAATTCCTCTGCGGGATAACCTGTGCTGCACCCACATGTGCCAAATACGCGGCATTGCGAGTTTGGTGATCGTCGACGGCTTGTGGGTAAGGAATTAAAATACTCGCTAAACCAACCGCCGCCAATTCGCTGACCGTCGCGGCGCCCGATCGCGCAATGACCAAATCAGCCCAATCATAGGCACCTGCCATATCCTCTATAAAAGGCATCACTTCTACATTAGGAATGTCACGGTATTCCGCCAGCACGGTAGCATAATGGTTCTTGCCACATTGATGACGCACCATGATAGAGCCATGATTTAATGCTGATTTTAAAGCATGTGGCACAATATCATTCAAGGCTTTAGCGCCCTGACTACCACCCATCACCAGAATACGAATAGGCCCCGTTCGATGCGCGAAACGCTTTTTAGGTGGCGCCAATTCCACTAAGGATTGGCGCAAGGGATTTCCGGCCACAATGGCTTTAGAGGTATGAAAAACGCCCGGAAAAGCCGCAAAGATTTTTTGAGACATTCTCGCCAAGATACGATTGGTGTATCCCGGTACAGCATTTTGTTCTTGAATACATAAAGGTATGCGCCTAAAAAAAGCGGCCATGCCGCCTGGACCACTGGCATAACCGCCAAAGCCTAGCACCAAATCAGGTTGCCATTGTCCCAAATGATGGTTTGCCTGCCGCCAAGCGCGCAACAATTGCCAGGGGGCTGTAAATAAACGTTTTAAACCCTTGCCTCGTAAGCCATTCACCTGAATCGGTAATAAAGGCATTTCAGCTTTGGCTGCTATATCCGCTTCCATACCTTCAGCACGCCCTAACCACGCCACCTCCACACCCCGGCCCTTTAGCGCTTCTGCTACGGCTAAGGCGGGGAATATGTGTCCACCGGTACCACCGGCCATGATTAAAACTTTTTTTTCTTGGATCATTTAGCCATTACCCTACTAGTGTTGACTCACATAATGCACGCGCATCTCGTGATCAACACGTAAAATTAAACCGATTAAACCAAAATTCGTTAACAGACTACTGCCGCCATAACTCATCAAAGGCAAGGTCAAACCTTTCGTCGGCAATAAACCCACATTCACGCCCATATTAATCAATACCTGGCAAAAAAGCCATAAACCCAAACCATAGGCTAGAAAAGCGGCAAAAAATAAGCGCTCTTTGTACGCCCTATGGCCAATCACAAATACGCGCCAGAAAAAAACTGTGTACAACATTAGAATAGCCACCATCCCTATCAAACCCAGCTCTTCGCCTAAGACCGCAAATAAGAAATCCGTGTGTGCCTCAGGTAAATAAAATAATTTTTGAATGCTCTGACCTAAACCCACGCCTTCGACACCGCCCCGGCCAAAAGCAATCAAGGATTGCGTTAATTGATAGCCACTACCGAATTGATCCGCCCAGGGGTTTAAAAAACTGGTGAGGCGCAACAAACGATAAGGGGATACCACCGCCAAAGCCGCTAGCGCTGCCAAGGCCAAGCCTATCAACAGTATAAAATAACGTATTTGCACGCCCCCTAAAAATAGCAATCCGAGGGTAGTTGCAGCGATAACCACCGCGGAACCAAAATCAGGCTCTAATAATAAGAGGACACTGGTGAGCGCCAAAATTCCCAAGGGTAAAATAAAGGTCCGTTTATTCTCGCCAATTTTATCTTTAAAACGGTGCAAATAACTGGCGAGATAAATGATATAAAATAACTTGGCTATTTCAGAAACCTGAAAACCAATCGGCCCCACATGCAGCCATCGCCGGCTCCCATTGACAGAACGACCCAGACCCGGCACTAACACCAAAGCCAGTAATGCCAAGGCTACCACCAGCAACACGCGACTGTATTTTTCCCATACCCGTAAGGGCACCAATACCACCCCAGCACACAAAGCCGCACCAATGATGACAGACGCTAATTGCCTAAACAGATAATGGAAGGAAGTATTGTAAAGATGCGCCGAAACCATCATTGATGAAGAGGCAACCATC
>CAMFJO010000046.1 GCA_945956945.1 uncultured Legionellales bacterium
CATAAAGCCCCACCGGTTCAACGGCAGTGATATTCACGTGGCTAAAATCTGCAGTGGGGTTTTTTGCCATCGCTTGTTTGTGATCGGCAGCCGCAGAAGCTGCACGCAAATAAGCGATGGGTAATTCAAAATGGCTGCCATCGGCAAAGTCTAAAAAAACTTTCCGTTCTTTTTGCAGCACTTTAAATTCGTTCAATAAACATTCTGTCATAATATGTAGTGACTCAAATCTTCATCTTTGGCTAAAGCGCCCAAGTATTTTTCCACATAGGCGGCATCGATAGAAACTTCAGTATTGCTTTGTTCCGAGGCCGTAAAAGATAACTCTTCCAAGAGACGTTCCAATACCGTGTGTAAACGGCGTGCGCCAATGTTTTCAGTTTGGTCGTTCACCTGCCAGGCAATGGCGGCAATTTTTTCAATAGCATCGTTGCTAAAGTGAATCGTGACATTTTCTGTGGCCAGCAAAGCTTTGTATTGCTCGGTTAATGAGGCATTAGGCTCCGTTAAAATGCGTTTAAAATCTTCTGTGGTTAAAGCTTTTAATTCTACGCGGATCGGCAGACGACCTTGTAATTCTGGGATTAAATCAGAAGGTTTAGCTAAATGAAATGCGCCAGAAGCGATAAATAAGATATAATCGGTTTTAACCATGCCATATTTAGTGGAAACAGTGCAGCCTTCGATTAAAGGTAATAGATCGCGCTGCACACCTTCGCGGGAGACATCGGCACCGCCATTGCGCTCATAATTTTTAGCAATTTTATCAAATTCGTCTATAAAGACGATACCATTTTGTTCTAGGTTCTCCAGAGCTTTAGTTTTTAAATCATCGTCGTTGATTAAGTCATCAGCGGCTTCTTCTTCGGCGATCTTTAAGGCTTCCTTTACTTTCATTTTACGCGTTTTAGTGCGATCAGAGGACATATTTTGAAACAGGCTTTGTAATTGATTGGTCATCTCTTCCATGCCTGGAGGTGCCATAATTTCAACACCAATACTAGATGCTCGTACTTCTAACTCAATTTCTTTATCATTCAATTCGCCTTCACGCAGTTTTTTTCTGAAGATTTGTCGCGCATTGTCATTGTCGCTATTGTCTTGCTCTTCAGAAAAAGGCTCTTTGCTTTTAGGTAACAATATATCGAGTATACGTTCCTCGGCAATATCAGCCGCTTTATTTTTTACTTTTTCCAATTCACGCGCACGTGTTTCTTTAATGGCAATATCGGCTAAATCGCGTATGATAGAATCCACATCGCGTCCTACATAACCTACTTCCGTAAACTTGGTTGCTTCTACTTTAATGAAAGGTGCATCTGCCAGTTTAGCTAGGCGCCTTGCGATCTCTGTTTTACCTACACCGGTGGGCCCTATCATCAGGATATTTTTAGGGGTAATTTCATCGCGCAATTGTTCAGGCACTTGGGTGCGTCGCCATCGATTGCGCATGGCAATGGCAATAGCGCGTTTAGCTTCCTTTTGTCCTACAATGTGTTTGTCTAGTTCTGCGACAATCTTAGAAGGCGTTAAATTCTGTGGTGTTAAAACGATATCAGACATGTGAGAAACCCTCTTATTCTATGTTTAATTCTTCAATGGTGCGATTGTGATTGGTATAAATGCAAATATTGGCCGCGATGGCCAGGCTCTTTTCAACGATAGCACGTGCATCCAGCTTGGTTTCATCTAATAAGGCGCGCGCGGCTGCTTGCGCATAAGGACCGCCGGAGCCGATGGCAATCAAATTGTCTTCGGGCTCAATGACATCGCCATTACCGGTGATGATCAAGGAGTATTTATGATCAGCCACAGCGAGAAGCGCTTCTAAGCGACGCAAGATACGATCGGTACGCCAATCTTTAGCCAATTCCACGGCAGCGCGCATTAAATGACCATGATACAGTTCTAATTTGGCCTCGAATTTTTCGAATAAGGTAAAGGCATCCGCTGTACCACCCGCAAAGCCAGCAATGACTTTATCACCGTGCAGACGGCGCACTTTCCGGGCATTGTGTTTCATCACTGTAGGGCCTAAGGTTACTTGACCGTCACCGCCAATCACCACTTTGTTATCACGACGCACAGAGACAATGGTTGTTCCACAGTATTGTTGCAAGGCAGGCTCCTCGAAGTTAAAGATACCTTTATATATGGGGGTGAGAGGGAAAAAATCAAGATGAGGACAATTTTTAACCACTTTTATGCTTTGAGAGTGGGATACGTTATTGGGGGCTGAGCTAAGGCTTTATCCAGGTAAGGTTTGATTCTTCTTAAAAAAAGCAAGTTGCTGGCAGAAATAGAAGGTCGTACGAATTCATCTTGTTTGTTGGGATCTGAGGCCGGGGTTAGTAGCTTAAAATTTAATAAGCGTGGTTCTGTTTGCTGCACTGTTCTTGATTTTTTAGTGGGTGGGGGTTGGTTGATGTCTTGGACCCTATTAGGATCGGTTCTGTAAGCAGTCAAACTGAACTGATAGTTAGCAGTACGTTTTAGTTTATTGCGGTTGGGTGCAGAGCTGCTTTTCCCAGCGGGCATCGCATCAGTATTTAAAATTGCTCCTTCTGCCAAGAGCGGTGTGCTAGAAAATGGGTTCGGAGAAGGTTTGTTAAAGATTGTTTCTGCAAAGGGAGAGGTGCTAGAAGATGTGCTCGCGGAAGGTGGGGGTGGACTGGTTTTTGCTAAAGTAGAAGCCGGGCTAGACACTATGGCAGTACTTTTTATATAGTGTTCAATTTGCTTAATAATAAGATCACTTTCTGTTATATTTTCTTTCTCTTCCTTATCTTTTTCGGGGAAAGGATAGAGGGTAGGTGCTTTGCTGATTTTATCTAAATAGTTGAGAAGTTTTTCAATATCGCTATTAAAACGTTTTAAATCTTCTGCAGTAGGTTGTTTAAAGAAATAGTCTGCTTTAGAACGAAGCTCTGAGACGGCTACATATAATTCTTCGTAGGTCATAATAGAATCTCTCTTCATAAGAAGAAACTATTTTATTCAATTATAGTAGCCATATCAAGCACTTTAAACTTAATGACTGCTTGTACCTTTGCGCGGACCGGTTTGCGGTGAAACCGCTGGAATATGGTTTTTAAGTTCTCTTAAGGCTTCTGGAGCAGGCCTTATGTCCTGTAAACTAAAGGGTTGTGAGGCACATGGGTCGATACGGTTAGGCAGCTGCAAAAGCTCTATTAAATTATAATATTTTTTATTCTCTGCTGTATCCGAACTGGGTAATCGTACGGGGATATTGCGCACAAGCCCAAATCCAATCGGGCTCACCAAAGTATCAGAAAATTTTACAGTTTGCATCATATCAAATTTGGATTGTAGATTTCCTCGGTTGCACTGAAGAATATGCTGCCGTAATGGTTCGCTAAATTCATCCCAGTGCTGCTTTATCAAGGGATCAAGCCTGCCTTTAATCATTGCTGTTTCAGCGGGTGATATGGGCTGTGGTGGTAAAGAACGACGTACGAGCGGTGTCGTAGGCGGTGCCAAAGATGCGGCTGAACTGCCAGAGCTGGGTGGAGAAAACTCAGGTGCTGGATTGGTCAAAGAGGCTGCTGGAGCGCTCGAAGTCGAAGCGAAAATAGGTGGCTGTGATACTACGGCAACACGATTCGGAGCAAAAAAGATCTGTGAATTGCCCGAAGTGGGTGAGGGAACAGCTTGTACGGGCGTGGTGGAGGGATGTGATGGACGCTTAAATTCTGGGTAACCAAATGAACCGCTGTCTAATTGTTGGCAACCATGTAAGGATACTAAAATCGTTTTTATAATGTCACGATCAGATGCATCCGGAGGAATAGGAATAAAAAATTCCTCACCGATAAGAATAGCGTTATTGTAGTCAATATCTTCGTTAGGAAGCGGTTTACGCCAATGATGTTGTCGTAACATGGCTTCTATACTGATGCCGGTTTGCGCTGTCGCTTGAGGAATGGGTGTTGGCTGAATAGAAGGGCTATTAACCATAGGCGATATCTGTGATTGAGACAGTGGTGGTGCCGAAGGCACCGGTGTTCTGCTCGCACTTGAAGTTGATATAGGTGATTGCATCGCAGAGCCAGGGGAAGGTGTGCGAAACTCTGAGTAGCCAAATGAATTGTTCGAATTTAATTTTTGCAAACCCGAAGCTTGTAGATGTTTTTCTAAAGCATCTCGAGGCGTAGCACGAGCATCCATAGGGACAAAACATTCACCGTCAATAATAATAGCATTATTGTAATTTACCATCTCGTGAAAAAACGGGTTTTTCCAACGGTGCTGCTGCAATAATAGGGTTTTTAATTGTTCTGACTTTATTTTCACTGGCGGCACAGGCTGTGGTGTGGGTGCAGCCTGAGGAGGCATTCGCACAGCATGGGGCATGGGTGTTGGCATAACTTCGGGTTTATTTGTCGTATTTGCCGCAGAAGAACCAGGGGATGGCGAGACATAAGGCGATTGTGTGCTGATAGCGTCTGGCCTTGAAACAGGTTGTGGCGGCGCTATGCGGAGCGCTGGTGTACGAAACTCTGAGTAGCCAAATGAATTGTTCGAATTTAATTTTTGCAAACCCGAAGCTTGTAGATGTTTTTCTAAAGCATCTCGAGGCGTAGCACGAGCATCCATAGGGACAAAACATTCACCGTCAATAATAATAGCATTATTGTAATTTACCATCTCGTGAAAAAATGGATTTTTCCAACGGTGCCGCTCTAATAATGCTATTTTTAATTCTAATGATTTTATTTGCGCTGAGGTTTCCAACTGTGACATGGGTGCTGGCGAAGATGGCAAACCATTTACTGCTGAAGGTGTCAGGAAAGGTGGTGGAACCTGGTGTGCCGGCGGCGCTTGCGTATAGCTGGGACTTGAAATAGGTTGGGGTACTGCTTGCGGATAATAAAAGGGGGTATGGCTATCTGCAGCATAGGGTGGGGCTGTATTAGGTGACGATACCGCGGGCGGATTGGGTGCCTTAAGCTGTTTCAAAAGGGATTCAAAGTGAGGGTTTATCTGAGTAACCCGTAGAGGAGGGAGGTTACCCGTATGGGGCCCAATCGTTTCTCGCACATAATTTACTAAGTTGGTATTCTGCAAGTAATCTAATAAAGCCTCTAATTGAAGGATGGCCTCAGGGTGGTAGACTTGAGGTATTATCCTTAAGGCACCTTCAGGTGAGAAGGCTATGCCAAAATGATTCTGCAACTCCCTATTCGATAAGAAATTTTGTAAATACTGAAGAAAGGCCAATTTTAAAGAATCACTTGCTTGATGATAGAGTATCATGGTTTTTCTCCGCTGCTTATTTACTTATTGTTAACAACAAGGCCGTATTATTATAATCCTTCTTTACAGATCTAGCTTCTTTTTTCAGTTGGCTGAATAAAGGGCAATACTCTTTCTTAGGGCTTGTACAAGGTCTCGTTCGGGGTATCCGTATGCTCCTGAGAAGAGGTAGCCTCGTATTCGTTGCCAGTCATGGGCTCTGATTTTTGCCACACGGAGCTAAATTGCTGTATTTTTTCAGCAAGGGAAGCTTTTAGTAATTGTTTAGCCGCATCGTTGTCAAAATGAGTGCTTTTAGAGTTTTGCTCTATAGCCAATGAGGATAAGCGCATGATTAAATTTTGTTGCAAGGTCTGGTAAGCCGCAAAATTTTTTGCTAGTAACTCTAATTGTAATTTATGTAAGGTTTCTGCTTCTACTCGAGAGAGCGGTTGACGGTATTCTTTTTCCTTTAATTCACTAATTTGCGTGGTGATTGCTTCTATTTCGAATGTTTTCAGTTTCGCTAACTCTAAATGTAAGCTATCCAGTCTTTGTATTTCTAACGGTGATAGTTGTCCACGGGATTGTTTTTGTGTTAAACCATCAATCTGCATGGTGATCTCTTGTGCTCGTGAGGCTCGCAGTTCCGCCATGGTGCTACTCATGATAATACCTTCCTTATTGTTTAATTGAATTGTGATTATAGCCATAGAATTCTGCGGTGTCAATTTCGATCTAGAGATTTTATGCCGCCAACAAAAGATAATTTCTATGCGAGGCAGGGCAATAATGATTGAAATCCTTAACGCTCAATTTGCCCACCATTGGCATGCAATACGGCACCATTAAAAACAGGGTGGGTTGCAGCCATAAAGATGGCTTCGGCAATTTCATCGGGATTTAATAAGCGGCCATTGCTTTGGATTTGCGCGAGTTTGGCGAGCAAGTTGGTATTGTTTCCCACACGGCCGCGTAACATTTCCGTATCGGTAATACCAGGGCATACACAACAAGTGTGAATGAAACGTCCGGTCAAATCCTGACAGAGGCTGCGCATCAACCCCGCCACGGCGTGTTTGCTTACCGTATAAGAACAGGTATTGCCAACGGCTTTTTCTGATAAAGTGGAACCTACAAAAATAATGGCTGATTGTGGGCTCATGTGTGGCAATATCCATTGGCTTAATA
>CAMFJO010000047.1 GCA_945956945.1 uncultured Legionellales bacterium
GTCTTAGGATCGCTTAGATGTCCTGGGTGACACATGATAATGCCGTGCGTGCTAATTTGTTGTATAAATTGTTTAAATAAAGCGGCCACATTAGGGTTTCCTTTAAAGACGTAAATCCCTTTAAAATCTTCGTAATAAGGCCATTGCATTTTATCGAGTTGGCGTTTAAAAGCATTACGGCCTAGTGTATGGATTAATAATTTCAAAAGACTATCGCGTAGCGGCGATAGAAAAGGATAGCCATTGACCAAGCGTATGGGGGGTCTGTCTTGTTTGAAATAGCTTTGACACACCTCGAGCAGCGCATCTCGTAGCTGTGGAAATTGATGAATATGCTGATGCCCATCTATAAAATGCGGAGCAAATCCCATCACTTCCTGAAAACGTTGTAATTGTAAAAGACATTCTTGTTGCAATGCGGCTAAAGAGAATTGCCTGCTATACGCTTTAAGGATAGTTTGGCCTATAGAAAGCGGCTGTGTTAATCCATGGGCAGAAGAAGCACTCAAAGGAGTAAATTGCGTGAGATCCCAATGTAAACCGATGTCTACTTGAGAGGCTAAAGGTTTTAAACGCTCACCCCATTCAGGCCAGAGAGGACTCGTTGTCATGCAAGAAGTGGCGCTGATACAGTGTTTACCTAGTAACGCTAAGATAGCAGATGATATGCCTTCGTTTAAAGCAAAATCATCGGCACAGACAATAATTTTTTTCTGGGCATTCATTTGGAGGGATCAGAAGTTAGAATACGGCTGATGATATAAGGCGGTCGTTGTTTTACTTCGGTGAAAATTCTGGCAATGTATTCTCCCAGAATGCCAATAGAGAGTAACTGTATACCGCCCAAAAAAGTAATCGCTACGGTGATGGTGGCATAACCCGGTAAATCGACGCCATTTAATAGCGTATCTAATATAATTAAGAGTGCGTAGAATAATGATAAAGAGGAAATAACCGCACCGATGATAGACCACATGCGTAAAGGCAAATTAGAAAAAGACGTAATGCCCGTGATGGCCAGTTCAATCAATTTCTTTAAACCCCAGGAACTTTGCCCCTGTAACCTTTCTTCCGGTAAGTAGTCAATGGCTTTTTTGCTAAATCCCACCCAAGCGTATAAACCTTTCATAAAGCGTTCGCGTTCAGTTAATTGATTTAAGGCGGATATCACGTCACGATCTAAAAGACGAAAATCGCCGGCATCGTGGGGAATTTCTATGGGGGTGATACGGTCTATCAGTTTGTAAAAGAAGGTAGAGAGCATGCGTAAAAACACGGGTCTATCTTTACGGTGTAATCTCACCCCATAGACCATGTCATAACCCTGTTGCCATTCGGCAATAAAGGTTTCTATGCAGGCCAGCGGGTGCTGGAAATCGGCATCAATGAGTATCGCCGCATCACTGTGTGGATCCACATGGCTGAGTCCGGCCGTTAAAGCTGCTTCTTTGCCAAAGTTGCGCGAAAACACCAGCACTTTTAAGGCATATTCTTTTTGCAATTGTTTTAGCACCATGACGGTATCATCACGACTACCATCATCAATGACAATGATGTCTAGTTTTTGGGCAAATTTAGCGCATTCCGCAATCAATTGTGGAATAAATTGTGGCAGATTTTTGGCCTCATTGTATACCGGTACGATGCAGGTTAGTTGGTGCAGGGTACGAGTAGAGGACACGGTGGTAGGTTTAGGGTGATCCATAATATACCTTAAAGCTTTTCATCTGCGAATGATAGAGGTTTAGCAAGAGGTCGTCAAGATGGGCATGTCCTTAAGTTCGGATGGGTAAATAAGTTGCTACTTCACACTTGGAGGTGCTTTCGGTATATACCTCAAGCACCTGGATGCAACTGTTTCTATAAATGTGACCTTCAAACCCTGCTAAAATCGACGAGATTCAGAGCGCATAGAAGCACTACTTTGTACAGCAGAGATAGTTTCGCGCCATTCACCTTGTATTCGTTGCACTATGGCAGGGTGCTTGGTAACAATAGCGCCTAAATCCTCTGTTAACAACGCGTTTATGGCCTCAGCAGAAAATTTTCTCTGGGGAAATGCGCCTTTTAAATTAGCCAGCAGGTTTTGAGCTGCACTTATCTGAATATTTTTGTTTATCCCCCTGATACGCTCGAACACACTGGTATGCGGCCCGCCACGTGCTTTTTTAGCGATATAGTCTTCCAATTCACCAATCAAATTGCCAGGTTGAGCATTTAATTTAGGTTTTGGATTGAATAAGCCTAAAAAGCTATTGCTTAAGCCCTCTCTACTGGGTCTGTGGGGAGCCACTGTTTTGGCAGCTTCTTTCGCTTGCACACTGTGGACGGCAGCAGCAAATACTTCCTGGATATTCTCCCCCGTGCGCGCAGAACATTCTACGTAGGTTGCACCTATGGCCTGTGCCAAGACTTCACCTTGTTGTGTACTAATGGCTTGCTGACCTGCTGCTTCGCGCTGTTCTCTATGACAGGCAACAAGAATGATAGGGACGTCAGGGCAAAGATATCTTAATTCTGGAAGCCATTTGGCGCGAATATTATTAAAACTTTCCTGACTTGTGACCGAATAAGTCAAAAGAAAGACATCCGTCTGTGGATAATTGAGTGGCCTAAGACGGTCATACTCTTCCTGTCCTTCTGTACTGTATACACTCATGACTACAGTCCCCTCTGGTGAGTGAATAACCAGGTTTACATTGTCAAGGACCGTTGGTACGTATGCTGGATCGACGTTATGTTGAGCACGATAACACAAACGGTTTTTCTCACTTATTTTATCTCCCACTACCACACATTTGATGCGGGTGCTGATGTGTTCGATGTTATTTTGTTCCTCATTGGCGTGTGAAATAAAGGATGCTTCAACTGCATATTCTTCTGCTTCATTTTCACTCAGTTCTCTCTGTTCAGCGCCCTCGTCTAAAAGATGAGGATTAAGCTCAGCAGAAAGAGGAGAAGCAGAACTTGACCTTATTCCATTGGCCGCCACATTATTTTGATGGTCTGGTGAGAAGGAATCGTCATCAAGCACTTGAGACATTTGAAGAGCCAGATGCGCATCGCTCAATATTTGTAAGGTGATTGCTTCATCATCACTATCCTCAGCAGCTAGGACAGAAACAGTCTCGAGCGCTCTTTCGCTGCGCGCAGCATTTTCGTCGTTTGGCAAAACAATAGAGTGATTAAGCTCAGAAGATATTGAAGCAGCAGCCTCTACCTTTTTTTCATTCACAGGTAATGTAGGCGCTTCATTTCTCGCTCTATCAATCTGGGTTTGTATTTTATCTTTTAAATCCATCGCCGGTTGAATATCCTGATAAGAGAAGGGGTATTTATTGGAGAAAGCTTCTCTGGCTGTACCATTTCCACGTTTTAGTAGTTCTAGGGCAGTGTCTAGCTCGTAAATGTAACCATGGATCCGCACGGGGATACGCAAAATCTTTTCACTCCAAAGAACATCGATTAAGTTCTGCGCCTCTAATTTTTCTGCGCAGCTTAGTTGTGCTGCGGCGGATAAGCTTTCCATTTGCTCGTGAAAGCTTGGCCGATCATCATAGGATTCTAAATAATCTATCATCGCTAGGCTTAGGTGATGGGGGGCTTGTTGGTTAAATAAATGCTGGTATTGTTGTGAGATATTATGACTGCTCATAGACGTACCCTCTTGTTAGTATATTAATTAATGCTGAATGTAGCCGCATTCTGTTAAGAGCGAATTCCGCAAGGACTACCGTATGAGTGTAGCAAGTAAGCAAAGCGACTACAAGAAAAATAGGGCAATAATCTATAAAAATCAACGAGAGACACTCAAAGTTATTCATGTATTGTACAAGTTGCATCCGCTTTTTCACCGTAGACACCTGCGCCCACATCGGGTACAATTGCGCCAGCATTTAAGGTAAAAAAAGCGGGAGCACACTGTGTCAAAAATGGCCATATTGGCTTTAGCCGATGGAACCTACTTTGAAGGTATTGCGGTAGGCCGGGGGGAATACGCGGTAGGTGAGGTGGTCTTTAACACCGCTATGACGGGTTACCAGGAAATATTAAGCGATCCCTCTTACGCCGAACAATTAATCACTTTTACGTATCCCCATATTGGCAATGTCGGCACCAATGCGGCCGATTTTGAGGCCAATAAAATCCACGCTAAAGGGTTTATTGTGCGCGAATTGCCGACACGACCAAGCAATTGGCGAGCCCAACAATCTTTTGAGCAATTTATATACGATCACAATTTATTGGGTATTGCTGAAATCGATACGCGTGCTTTGGTGCACCATTTACGTCAATACGGCGCCCAAGCCGGTTGTATATTGGCTACCGATAAGCCCGATGTCATGACGGCCCAAGCCAAGGCACGTGAATGGGGCGACATGCAGGGCCGTGCTTTAATTGAGAAAGTGGCTACACGAGAAACCTATGACTGGAATTCAACCGGTAAGTACCGTGTCGTGGTGATCGATTTTGGCGTTAAGTTGGGTATTTTAGGCGCGCTTGCGGCGAGAGGGTGTCAAGTGACCGTCGTGCCTGCGGATAGCTCTGCTGAGGCTATTTTAAAATTAAGCCCACAAGGTATTGTCTTATCCAATGGTCCCGGCGATCCAGCAGCCTGTAAGGGCGCTATTGAAACGATTAAAACTTTATTGACAAAGAACATTCCTATCTTAGGAATTTGCCTGGGTCATCAATTGCTGGCTTTAGCTTTGGGCGCTAAAACTTTCAAGATGCAGCAAGGGCATCATGGCGCGAATCATCCGGTGCAAGATGTAGAGATTCAAGACGTGTTTATCACCAGCCAAAACCATGGCTTTGCGGTGGATGAGGCCCATTTGCCGCCAGGGTTGAAAGTGACACACCGTTCTTTATTTGACAATACCATCCAGGGCTTTAGCCATGCAACTTTGCCCTTATGGTCTTTCCAGGGACATCCCGAAGCTAACCCCGGGCCGCATGATGTCGCGGTGTTATTTGACAAATTTAGTCGATTATTGGACACACAGAAAGAATAGTTATTCAGAGCCACTCAGTTGGCTCGCTTTTAAGATGACAGAAATAGATAATGAGATAAAAGGTACTCTCCCATCTACGAGTACGGTAAAGCACAGATTGGGATGCAGGTGGGTGCAAATTTGAGCTGAAAAAGCGGAGTTTACGCCGGGTAAATGAGCATTTTTCAGGGAAAATTTGCGCCCCAGATGCGCCCAATATGGGTTTTTCTTGAAAAAAGAGTATGTAGTTACGATAAAAGAAGGTAAAAATCATGAAATTAACTAAAGCCGGTGAAGGGTTACTTCAGGACTATATTGCAGATGTTAAGGCTATGCTGCCCCCAAGCAGTGAAGGTGAATCGGAAGCGGGCGGCAAGAAGCCATTGTTTCACCGGCAATGCGAAGCCGCTATATGGATAGCACAATTTTTATTGGATCATTTACCCTTAGCACACGTTTCTACCTTCTTCGCCGCAGAAAATCGAGCGCGTTTGGCTGCACTACGAGACAGTGAGCTACTGAAGGAGTGTGATAGGCAATACACCATTTTGAGTGGGAAGGCTGGTGCCTGGGGTATAGCCATTGCCAGCCACGAAAGCTTAGCCTTGGCTGAAAGAACTGTCATGTTAATAGAGCAGCTATCCAGTAAAGATGAAAAATATCTAAAAAATTCTAGCCTACAAAAAGTCTTCAGTGGCACCATAGGTCCAGAAGTGATAGCGAAGATGTTCGCCAGTGTGATTCAACAGATGAAGAGCAACATTTATTTCTGGCGCGTTAATCTGAGTTCAGAAAATCCCGAACAGGCAGAATATCTTTTAAGCGCGCTTTATCTCACTCATCTCATTGACCTTTTATCAGACGTGTGGATTACCGATACTTATAAAGAAAAAGAACCCAGAATAGTGATTATGACTAAGAGGTTAGCGGAGTGCTTCGCGCTCTCTCGTTATCGCATTGACAGCGCAATGCTGGATGCCATCAAACCCTTGGTGCAAGCATTTGAAGAAAACAAGGATCCCACTTTCTTGTATGAATTTGCGATAGCATCTTTTAAAGATTTTTTAAAGAAAACCCAACATCTGCCTTTGATTCAAGATATAGGCCATGATATTTTGGATATTCTAGCCATTGATTTTATACTAAAACAAAAAAAAGGCTATCCAGAATCGCAAGCGCAATTATTGATTCAATTGGATCAGCGCAAGGAACTTCTGGGCAGAAAACTGGCCGAATTGCCGTGTTATGGTGTTAAGCTAAAGTATTTCAGGGACAGTGGTAAAGAGTATTTTGACTTTGCTAAGTTCACTTCTTCAGGTTATGGCGACAAGTTTTTTTCTAGCGCATTGATATATACGATAAATGCCGATCCCATTATTTTAGAAAGTTAT
>CAMFJO010000048.1 GCA_945956945.1 uncultured Legionellales bacterium
TACACTCGACTAGTCGTCGGCAGCGTCAGATGTGTATAAGAGACAGGTGTATGTGCCACTTCTTCGATGTCGACACCGCCTTCAGTAGAAGCCATAAAGACAATACGTTTTAAGGCTCTGTCTACCACCGCACCTAAATACAATTCCTTGGCAATGGCTGAAGGTTCTTCTATTAAAATCTGGTTGACAGGTTGGCCATTGGCATCGGTTTGGTAGGTCACCAAACGCGTGCCCAATAAAGCTTGTACTGCTGCTTTGGCATCGTCTTTGTTAGAAACAATTTTAACGCCGCCGGCTTTACCACGACCGCCCGCATGGACTTGCGCTTTCACCACCCAGCGTTCACCGCCTAAATTGGCTAATACCGCAGCAACTTCATCGACACTGGACACGACTTCACCGCGCGGAACGGCAATACCATATTGTCTAAACAATGCCTTGGCTTGATATTCATGTAAATTCATCTTTTTTTCCTACTAAATTATAACTAAAGCTCGTATTGCTGCCCGGGATCAAGGTGATGTCGCCCTTGAGTCAAACACGCCGTGAATACATCCATGTAGGCTCGGACGCCGCATCCATGCGGCGTACGGTTTGACTCCAAGTGCAACCTCATCTTGATCCCGGGCGTTTATTTCTTCACTCAATTTATGGAAGAAATCGCAATAAATATCTATATACCGCTCAATAGCAAGCAGATTCAATCTAGGATTTCTTCTTAAAAATCTCTCTCTAAATAAAAATCCTTGGATGCAAGGTGATGCTAACTTTAAGTCAAACCGTACGCCGCATGGATGCGGCGTACGAGCCTACATGGATGTATCCACGGCGTGTTTGACTTAAAGTTAGCATCACCTTGCATCCAGGAAACCACCTCACAATGCTAATAACATCCGTGCCGGATCTTCCAAAAACTGTTTCACCGCAACCAAAAAGCCCACCGATTCACGACCATCGATAATGCGGTGATCGTAAGACAAAGCCACATACATCATGGGGCGTATCACCACTTGGCCATTTTCAGCAACCGGCCTGTCTTCAATCTTATGCATGCCCAATATGCCGCTTTGCGGAGGATTAATAATGGGTGTTGCCATTAATGAACCAAATACACCGCCATTAGTAATGGTAAAGGTCCCGCCTGTCATTTCTTCGACACTCAACTTACCATCACGCGCCTTAGCAGCACTTGCTGCAATGCTCTTTTCAATATCCGCCAAACTTAAGGTCTCGGCATTACGAATAATGGGCACCACCAAACCACGTGGCGTCGATACAGCGATTCCCACATCATAGTAGCCATGATAAATGATATCTTGGCCGTCAATAGACGCATTCACATCGGGAAATTTTTTCAACGCTTCTACCACTGCTTTGGTAAAAAAGGACATAAAGCCTAATTTAACGCCGTGGGTTTTTTCAAACTGCTCTTTGTAACGATTGCGTAAATCCATCACAGGCTGCATGTTAATTTCATTAAAAGTCGTTAACATCGCTGCATTGTGTTGTGCTTCGACTAAACGCTCTGCAATTTTAGCGCGCAAACGCGTCATGGGCACACGCTCTTCCGTACGTAACCCAGCTACCGCCATGGGTGCATTCGTTGCTGCAGTCGTTGTTTTGCTTAAATCTTCTTTGACAATACGGCCACCTTTACCGCTGCCTTGTATGCCTTGCACATTGATATCACCTTCCGCAACGGCTCTGCGTACCGCCGGACTCAAATGCATTTCTGTTTGCGCAGCGCTAGAAACAGGTTTATCATCGCTAGCCG
This sequence comes from uncultured Legionellales bacterium, assembly GCA_945956945.1. Classification (GTDB taxonomy): domain Bacteria; phylum Pseudomonadota; class Gammaproteobacteria; order UBA1113; family UBA1113; genus VFKP01. The sequence continues at coordinate 1,775 of CAMFJO010000048.1, forward strand.
GTTTAGCGCTTTGAGCAGCGACGGCTCCCGCATTTAATTTACCGAGTAGCGCATTCGCTAACACCGTTGCACCTTCTTGAGCGAGGATTTCTGCTAACACACCACTTTCCGGTGCGGGCACTTCGAGCACCACTTTATCGGTCTCTAAATCCACTAAGGTTTCATCACGCGTAACGCTATCGCCTGCTTTTTTATGCCATTTGATGATAGTGGCATCGGCTACCGATTCCGGTAAGGCAGGGACTCTGATTTCAATGGACATCGTTATTTCCTCTCTTATATTTTAATATTAAGGGCTTCAGCAACCAATTGCTGCTGTTCTGCCGTGTGTCTGGCCAGATAGCCTGCTGCGGGCGCTGCCGAAGCAGCTCTACCGACATATTGCAATGTTTGACCGCGCATTAATGCTTTACACAAATGGTGTTGTGATGAATACCATGCTCCTTGATTGTGAGGCTCTTCTTGACACCACACAATATCTTTAACGTGTTGATAAGGCTCCAACATCTTTTTCAATTGTTCTTCTGGAAACGGATACAATTGTTCTATGCGAATGATAGCAACGTCTTTTAGACCTTCATCACGGCGTTTTTGTAACAGATCGTAATACACTCTGCCTGAACACAAAATCACACGCTTAATTTTTTTGATAGGCAATTCATCGACTTCGCCTATCACTGTTTGGAATGTACCCTGTGTTAAATCATCCCAGGTAGAAACCGCTAATTTATGCCGCAACAAACTCTTAGGTGTCATGACGATTAAAGGTTTTCTATAAGGTCTTAGCATTTGTCGTCGTATCATATGAAAACATTGCGCCGGCGTGGTGGGGATACACACTTGCATATTGCGTTCAGCACACAATTGTAAAAACCGTTCTAAACGAGCCGAAGTATGTTCTGGGCCCATCCCTTCATAGCCATGCGGTAAAAATAAGGCTAATCCTGATAATCGCGACCATTTTTGCTCAGCAGCACTGATGAATTGATCGATGACCACTTGCGCGCCATTCACAAAGTCGCCAAATTGCGCTTCCCAAATCACCAAAGTTTTGGGCTCTGTGCTCGCATAACCATATTCAAATGCCATCACCGCTGCTTCAGATAATACCGAATCGATGACTTCAATTTGACCCTGGCGTTGGTCACACTGCGTTAAGGGCAAATATTCTTGACCCGTTTGATAGTCGTGTAACACGGCATGGCGATGTGCAAAGGTACCGCGACCGCAGTCTTGCCCAGAAATACGCACACCAAAACCGGCATCTAACAATGAGGCATAGGCTAAGTTTTCAGCAAATCCCCACATAAAAGGTTCTTTTCCTGCTGCCATTTGTTCGCGTGCCTGCATTTCACGCGCTACTTGCGGTTGCAGAGAAAAACCTTCTGGCAGAGTTAATAATTTTTGCGCCAAAGCCTGCAGTTTTTTGGCATCAATGGCATGATTGTAGGCCATGTCCCATTCTTTATCTAAATACGGTGTCCAATCACATTGTTGCGCATAGGCAGGATTTTCATCGACTACCGATACCGTCGCTTTACCTGCATCCAATAGTGCTCTGTAATCCTCTACCCATCTTGATCTTTCTTCTGCCGTGATAACCCCTTGTTGTTCGAGACTGTCACCGTATAAACTCAACACGGTAGGACGTGCGCGGATCACTTGGTACATCAAGGGCTGCGTGATAGCCGGTTCATCGGCTTCATTGTGGCCCAATCGTCGATAAGAAACCAAATCGATAATAACATCACGGTTAAATTGCATTCTAAAATCTAGAGCCAATTGGGCCGCTTTCACCACCGCTTCGGGGTCATCCCCATTGACGTGGAATACAGGCGCTTCAATCATTTTCGCTGCATCGGTACAATAACGTGAAGAACGCGCATCGCGCGGATCGTTGGTGGTAAAGCCCACCTGATTATTCAACACAATGTGCACCGTACCACCGGTAGTAAAGCCTCGTGTTTGTGACATGGTAAAGGTTTCCATCACCACGCCCTGGCCTATAAAGGCAGCGTCGCCATGAACCACAACCGGAATAACTTGATCGCGCTTCGTATCATCAATCCTGTCTTGTCTGGCACGAACGGAACCTTCTACCACCGGCGAAATAATTTCTAAATGCGATGGGTTAAAAGCCAAAGCCAAATGCATTAATCCCTGTGAGGTTTCTATGTCAGTAGAATACCCTAAATGGTATTTCACATCACCAGAACGGCCATTTTGCAAATGAATGCCCGCAAATTCATCAAATAATTTTTGTGTAGGCTTTCCTAAAATATTAACCAATACATTCAAGCGGCCCCTGTGCGCCATACCGATGATAAATCCTTTCACGGCCTTATCACCGGCTCGTGTCACCAAGGTATCCATTAAAGGAATAAAACTATCACTACCCTCTAAGGAAAAGCGTTTTTGTCCCACAAATTTATTGCCTAAATATTTTTCCAAACCTTCAGCAGCCACTAATTTTTTGAAGATTTTTTTCTTATCGTCCTTAGACAGAACCCTTGTCGCGGCATCGTCTTCAAAGCGCTGTTTGAGCCAGCCAATGACAGCCGGATCACTGATGTGCATGTATTCTAAAGCCGTGTGGCCACAATAAATCGTTTGTAACTGTTTACCTGCTGCAGCCACTGTCGCGCTATCTCCCAAATGCATGACACCAAAATCACGGGGATTAATCGTCGTATTCATGTCGGCAAGAGATAAGCCATAATGAGTAGGATCCAATGAAGGATGAGCTGCAGATTGGGCTAAACTTAAAGGATCTAAATCGGCTACCATATGACCATAACGTCTATAAGCATCTAACCATAACCCGATTTTATAATACAGAGGCGAAGAGGCAGTACCCGTGGTCGCTCTTTGTATGGGTGATTTGGCTAATTGCAAAAAGTGCTGACGCACACTCTCCGGTGATACTTCGTGACCATTCACCTTAGGTAAACTTTCAAAATAATGACGCCAATCGGCAGAAAGTTCAGAAGGATTGCTTAAATAGATTTCATACATTTGTTCCAAATAAGCGACATTGCCGCCGGCTAAAAAAGAACTCTCTTGCATTTTTTGTAAATAAGGATCGGATGTCGTCATGGTTAATTGCCCTCTGCCAATAATTCAGAACGGATATGGCCTATAGCGCGGGTTGGATTTAAACCCTTAGGACATACATCCACGCAATTCATCACCCCCCTGCATCTGAAGACACTAAAGGGATCGGCTAGGGCTTCCAAACGCTCTGGCTTCGCTGTATCGCGGCTATCCGCTATAAATCGATAGGCTTGTAATAAGCCTGCAGGGCCTACAAATTTTTCAGGGTTCCACCAAAAAGAAGGACACGATGTAGAACAACAGGCACATAAAATACATTCGTACAAACCATCTAATTTTTTACGTTCTGCTGGGCTTTGCAAGCGCTCTTTGGCGGGCGGTGGATCGTTATTGATTAAATAGGGTTTAACTTTCTCATATTGTTTGAAAAAAGCTTTCATGTCGACAATCAGATCGCGAATAACGGGCAATCCTGGCAAGGGGCGCAATTCGATGGGTTGCTTCAAGGAAGATAATAAAGTAACACAGGCCAAACCATTACGGCCATTGATGTTCATGCCATCAGAACCACACACCCCTTCACGGCAAGAACGTCTAAAAGCCAGGCTGTCGTCCATCGCCTTGATGCGCAAAATGGCTTCTAATAACATCATATCCTGATTATCAGGGATGGTTAATTCATAATCCTTCATGGAAGGTTTAATATCCACTTCGGGATTGAAGCGATAAATTTTAAATTTTACTGTGCGCATCTTATCAGACATGAGAGCACCTCTTACAATTAATAGACTCGTTCTTTGGGTTCAAAGGGTTTAACATGCAATGGTTTCATATTCACGGCACGCTTACTCATATGATGGCCTTCACCATGGTAGATAGTATGGGTTAACCAATTCGCATCATCCCGTTTGGGAAAATCTTCTCGACTGTGGGCGCCGCGGCTTTCAGTTCGATAAATGGCTGCGTGGGCCGTGGCCAAAGCCGTGGCCATCAGGTTATCCAATTCCAAGGCTTCTATGCGTGAGGTATTAAATACTTTGCTGTGATCCTGAAAAGCAGCGTGTTGTAAACGTTGTTGCAATTGCAGCAATTTTTCCAAGCCTTCTTGCATATGTTCACCCGTTCTAAACACGCCAAAATCTTCTTGCATGACTTTTTGCATTTCAAAACGCACTTGACTCACTGATTCACCTTCACGCGCATTGTCCCAACGATTTAATCTACTTAAAGCGGCATCTAATTCTGCTTCACCCGCATCTTTAAGCGGCAAATCACGTAATTTGTCTTTCACATCCAAACCCGCGGCTCTACCAAATACCACTAAATCTAATAGGGAATTGCCGCCTAAGCGATTGGCCCCGTGAACAGAAACACAGGCACATTCACCCACCGCATAAAGACCTTCAATAACCTGATCGTTACCCTGATAATCGACAGTCACCACCTGCCCCAAACGATTCGTGGGAATACCGCCCATCATGTAATGGCAAGTTGGCACAACCGGAATAGGTTCGCGAATAGGATCCACGCCAGCAAAAGTAATGGATAATTC
>CAMFJO010000049.1 GCA_945956945.1 uncultured Legionellales bacterium
GTGTTGCACAATAATAAACAGATGGGTTATTGGATAGTCGTTAATAGAGGTGTTTATGATATAACAGATTATATGGATCTTCATCCCGGCGGCCCGGTGATATTGAGGAATCAAACAGGACTTGATGCTACCAAGGAATACGAAGCCATAGGTCATCATTTAGATGGGGGCATTAATTCACTTTTGCGTAATTTTCTTATTGGTAAAATTCGCAAGATTAATTTCGGCCATAACAATGGCGGCGTTGCTTTCTTTAATAATCAATATACTTATATTAGTTTGGAAGAATTTTACAATGTTTGGATTGCGGATTTATATTTGGTTGTGGAGATGTACAATACAGTATCGAATATGTTTAATCATTACACTGTTATCACCAGTTCTTGGGAAGATACTCAGGAAGAACTGATATTTTATAGAATGCAAAGTACGGCCAATGACCATTCTAATTTTCTTTGTACTTATTTTTCCTGCATAATATCCAGATTAACAGGCCTATGGTCTTTAACTGCTTCTATTGGCTATACAGATAAAGATATATTTCATCTTCGTGATGAATTCGACAAAATAAAAAATGGTAATGGATATAGGAAAAACAGTGTTTTTGATTCCTTATTATTAAATAGAATTAGAGCAACACATTATAATTTAGCGGCCTTAAAGGAGTATAACCGAGCCTATACTGTTATGTTGGATCAAATTATAAAGAATGATATTCAATTTATTGAAAGCATAAAAGACGAATTACGGGAAGGGGCTATTCTGTTCGAAAAGTTTTCTGCTAAAGTAATAGATCATGGTGGCAACAATCTATTAATGCATTTGAACAATACTGTCAAATTGACTCAATGCTATTTATCTGATATGGAAATTCTGTATGATAAGATTATGGATATGCCACCTTTCCCCGAATCAGAAGCGACATAGAAAATGAGGAGAAATGTTTAAAAAGGTGTATTATGTTACTTGTTAAAGATGTGATGAACAAAACGCCGGTTACTATTTCTTATGGCGCGACCATACGCGAAGCAATTTCTTTATTCGTTTCAGCTAAAGTAAGTGATCTCATGGTATTGGATAATCACCAACAATTTAAAGGGGTAATTTCCGTTGGAGATTTAATTCGCTATATTCTACCAAACTACGACGATGTTATCTTAAGTACAATGAGAACGCGAGAACAAGCTGGAGAATTATTTTTTCAATCTGGTCGAGAAAAAATAGGAGAGCCTTTTTCCGCACTAATGATTAGTAATGCCATTACTTTACAGGCAGAGGAACAATTATTTTCAGCGGCTATTATTATGGCGGTAAAACAAATCCATATTTTACCTGTGGTAAATCGTATGAGTTTGATAGGGACTTTATCGAGAGGAGAGCTGTGCCAAGCTTTATTATGCGATAAAGACTTTAAAAAAGACAAAGGTTAAGAGTGAGTTCGGACTCTATTTTTCGATAAAAGCCCATATGGACTCAGCACTCACTTCGTTCCTGCTTCGCCCTGCGGGCGCAGTAGCCTGCGTCAAAAATGTTCGCCGCGCTATGCGCTTTGTGCTCACATTTTTTGGGCGCATCTTGCGTGAAAAAAATTCATAAAAAATGCAATTTATATCTGGGAAAACGCCGCTTTTTCAGCTCAAATTTTCCCGCAACCTGCATTCCAATCTGTGTTTTTAATTTTTCTTGTGAAATCGCATCTTGGGGAATTCAAGTGTAATGCAAAACCCGGTATCGGTTTCGGGATTAGTGCTTTCCACTGTAATGGTGGCTTGATGCAAATCAGCAATTTGTTGCACGATGGCAAGACCCAAACCTGTTCCGTGTGCTTTATTGCCCAATACTCGATAAAATCGTTCAAATATACGTTTGCGGTAAGCTGCCGGTACACCCGGACCGTTATCAGCAATTTGTAAGAGAATGGTTTGTTTCCTCTCTTCTAAACGCACCCAGATATGTGAATTCGGTGGGCTATAGCGGATCGCATTGTCTAATAAATTACGAATTAATATAGAGATAGCCGTCATTTGTCCTTGTAAGAAGATCGCTTGCTCTTCGGCGTGTAATTCTACTTCAATTTTCTTTTCTATGGCTTTGGGAATGACATCGGCTATTTCTTCCACTGTTAATCTATGGATATCAAAGGTGCTCACATCCGTTAAAGCCTGTGCTTCTTCTGGCACAATACGACTTAAAGTTAATAATTGTTGCACGATATGGGTACTGCGATCAGCAATGCGGATCAATTTGTCCAATGCGGTTTTACGTTCTGTGGGATCTTTGAGTTTCAATGCTAACTGTGCTTGTGATTTTAGGGCAGCTAGTGGGGTGCGCAGTTCGTGTGCGGCATCGGCAGCAAAACGTTTTTCTCGTTCAAAAGCACTTTGCAAGCGTATTAATAATTTATTTAATTCGTCCACTAGGGCAATAATTTCAACTGGCACCGCGGTTGAATCAACCATGGACAGGTTCCCCCGGTCGCGGTTAGAAACTTCATAAGCAATTTTATTTAAAGGTGATAAACCTTTACCAATAATGATCCAAATCATTAACCCTAATAGAGGATAGACCAGTAACATAATAAAAAGGTCATCTCGAGCAATACTGTGCGCAAGTTTTACCCGTGAGTCGAAGCGCTCAGCAACGATAATTTTTGAATTACTGTCTGCATCTGTGATGGTAAAAGAACGCCAGGTGCGGCCTTGCATTTTGGTATTGGTAAAACCGGCATTGCCATTGGACAAAGGCTCCAGGGGCGCATTCGCAGAATGAATCAACAAATGTCCATGGCTATCCCATACCTGAAATTGAAATTTATCTTCTATACCCAAATTGCGCGTTGCGGTATTGGAGTTATAAAACTGACGTACTATATTGGGGATTTGATCCAACTCATTTTGAATTTTTAAGAGGTCGCGCTCTTTGAAATTATTTCCAATTAAGGCTTGGAAAGCAAGGCCGGATTGTCCTAACAGGGCATCCAAATGCTCTTGAATGTCTTTTTGGTCCAGAATATAGCTACCCATAGCGGTGAGTATAGTAGTGAGAATAATGCACACCAGTAAGTTCATGACCAGAAATTTTCGTATGGAATAGATCATCCGATCACTGACCTCTATGTAGATTTATAGACCCAGCAGGGCGATTATAATTCGTCTTTTTCAATCATATAACCCACACCACGGATGGTACGGATCACCTCATTGCCAAATTTCTTGCGTAAATTGTGGATATGAACTTCTAAGGCATTCGAATCCACATCTTCATCCCAGCTGTAAATGCTTTGGGTTAATTGCTCACGCGATAAAGCTTTGCCTGGATTTTCTAACAGCTTTTGTAATAAAGCAAATTCACGGCGAGGAAGGCTAAAAGATTGCTCTTCAAAATGGACCGTGTGGGCTGCGGGATCCAATTGAATACCCTTGTAAGTAATGATAGGCGTAGCACGCCCAGAATCGCGGCGGCGCATAGCACGTATTCGCGCTGATAATTCATCTAAATCGAAAGGCTTAACCATATAGTCGTCGGCACCCATATCCAATCCTTGCACACGTTCTTCTATGGCTTCGTGCGCAGTGAGGATTAAGATAGGAATAGAATTACCCTGATGCCGTACGGTTCTTAATACTTCTAAGCCGGGTACTTTGGGTAAGCCCAAATCCAGGATGGCAATGTCAAAACTTTCACTGGATAAAGCACTGATAGCAGCCTGGCCATCTTTTACCCAATCTACAGTATCACCTTCTCTGGTTAAGGCGGTTCGAATGATTTCACCCAAGTCTTCATCGTCTTCTATCAATAATGCACGCATCTATAAAATACTCCTAAACCCTTAAAATACATTGATTTGCGATAATGATAGCGTGAAATCATGAAAAGCGCAATTTTTAGGGTCTGTTGGCATTTGGTTTGTCGACGCGAAAAATGAGGAAAGCGAGACAAAATAGTTGCAAATTTGAGGAGAATATCGAGCTATATTTGACGAAAATTTGCGACGATTTGGGCCGCTTTTACTCATTTTGCAGCCGATTAACCAAATGTCAACAGACCCTAAGCGTGTTAATGGCGAACCAATAGGTGTAATGGTTTAAAATAAGCCAATACGTCTGGGTTATGGATAAAAGATAAATTATAAGGGTGTTCGGCATAATGACGTTTAAAGAGATGACTTTGCGGGAAATGGTCAATCATTTGCGCCAGACGGCCCCATAATAATAATTCGGTGTGGGGCGCTTTTTCAGCTATTAAAGAGAGTAATTTAGCCATAAAAGGCTGCCAGGCCTTTATATCTATTTGTACGGGTTTTTGGGAAAGCACCAGGGAAGCGTTGAGCAATAAAAAGCCATTTTGGAATAAGCGCTGAAATAGTTCAGGCAAGGTTTGTATGAATAATGACTTATCTAGCCCCGCAATAGCGGCTTGAGAGAGATTGTCTGGGGATAATGCCTCTTCTGCTAGCAGCAACATTTTTATAATATTCCGCAGCGAAGTTGCCCGATTAACTGCTTTGGACAGCCCTGTCTTGCTCCATAATTGATTAACGCTGGCATCGTAAAAAGCATAACCATTGGCGGAAATGGCCCGAGGGTAGGGGGATTCACCAAACAAAATGACCTTTAATTGTGCTAAAGGTAATGAAAAAGCATTGAATAAGGCGTCGGGTCCGGGTAACCAATTTGGATCTTGTTGTAAGGAGCGCTTATAATCAGGGGAGACTTCATTCAAGGCACTTTGTATTAAAGGAAGCCAGCTGGAGTCTACGGTTGAGAAGTTAAATGTCATGTTGTTTATCCTTTATTGAGGAGCCCGTCATGGATCATGCCTTAGTGGCTATTTTAGTATGCCCGATTTGCAAAGGTAAATTAGTGTATCATAAAGCGGCCAGAGAATTGGTGTGCAAAGCCGATAGGTTGGCTTACCCTATTGTAGATGATATTCCTGTGATGCTGGCTGAGGAAGCGCGGCAATTAAGCTTGGAGGAATACGATAAGCTTTAATGATACTCTTCGCACTTGATTTTTAGGTGTTGGCTGCGCTTACAAGCAAAAGTCATGTATGTTTGGATACACTCCTTTTGCTTGTAAGCTTGCCGCCTAACCTAAAAACCCATTGCTGTGAGTATCTTCTTTGCACTTGATTTTTAAGCACACTTATTACGATAACTCACCGCGCAAACTCAATTCATATTGCTGTCGTATCCACGCAGCATCGCTAGAAATGCTACATAAGAATTGCAATTTGACGGTAGCCGCTTCTGGCGTCATGTCGCGCGCTGAGATAACGCCAATTTGCTGCAAGGCTTGCCCCGTCGCATAACTGGCCATATTCACCTGACCTTTTAAACATTGCGACGTATTAGCGATGATAACACCGCGCGCAATGGCTTTTTCCAGGAGTAAAAATAGTTTTTTATCTTCTGTGGAGACATTGCCGCTGCCATAGGTTCGCAGCAATAGAGCTCTTATGGGCATATCTAGCAAGGTTTCTAGCGTATTTAAGCTCAAGCCCGGAAAGAAGGTGAAATGTGTCAGGGCAATCGCCTGATATTTGTGGATTGCCAGAGATCTTGTATCCATGGCGCAAAATAACTGAGGATGAGCGACCAACTCGCTGCCGACTTCAGCTAAGGGCGGATAATTGGGTGATAAAAAAGCATTGTAACCAATGGAGTCGATTTTATGGGCTCTATTGCCGCGCAATAAATGATGATTAAAAAGAATGGTGACTTCGGGAAAACAATAACGGCTAGCGAGTAACAAGGCTGAAATTAAATTTTCTCTAGCATCGGAATGTGCTTCCACTAAAGAGACTTGTGCGCCCGTCAAAATAACGGGTTTGTTTAAACCCTGAATCATAAAGGACAGTGCACAAGCCGTGTATGCCATGGTGTCAGTGCCATGCAAAATAACAAAGCCATCATACTGTTCATAGGCTCTAACGATGTCTTTAGCCAACGTATTCCAATGTTGCGGTGTCATGTTAGAAGAGTCAATGAGCGGAGCATATTCCTTAATATCATAATGCGGCATGTCAGTGTGGTTGAATACGCGGTCTTCTGCCATCAGCTTTGCCAAAAGGCCGGAGGTAGGTTGATAACCCGTCGACGTTTTCGCCATGCCAATGGTACCGCCGGTATATAAAATTAGTATGGATTTTTTCATGGTAATCTCTCTGCCATTTTGTTCGTAACTACCCGCCCCTTTTCAAAAAAAGCCCATGTTGGGCGCATCTTGCATACAAAATTCCCGTGAAAAATGCTCATTTACCCGGTGTAAACTCCGCTTTTCCCCAGCAATTTTGTATGCAACCTGCATCCCAATCTGGGCTTTACCGTACTCGTAGATGGGTGAGTAGTTAC
>CAMFJO010000050.1 GCA_945956945.1 uncultured Legionellales bacterium
AAGTGGAATGGATGAAGAGACAATGCAAAAGATAGTGCGTAATTTTCAGCATCTCTCTAAAAGCGAGCGCTCAAAAAAATCTACCGACAATCCCTAAGTAAAGCAAACTATTGCAGCGTATCCAACAAAGCCATCACTGCGGGCAAGTCTATTTTACCAGTGGCAAAAAGAGGCAATTTGTCCACAATGTGAATGCGTTTGGGTAAGGTAATCTCGGCTATGCCCTGTTGTTTAGCATAAGCGATCATATCCGTGCGCGCAGCGGATGGACAATTGGTGACTAGAACCAATTGTTCGCCTTTGACAGCATCGTTTAACGCCACCACCGCGTGCTGATAACCAGGCCAACATTTTTCTAGCCAATTTTCTATAGCCGTTAATGAAACCATTTCACCTGCAATTTTGGCAAAACGTTTAGCTCTACCTTTTATGTAGACAAAGCCCTCCGCATCCAGTGAAACAATGTCGCCGGTATCATACCAACCGTCTATAGGGGAATGAATTTGCTGCGGATTGTCTGCAGACAAATACCCTAGCATGATGTTGGGGCCTTTAACCCATAATCGTCCCCCTTCAGCAATACCCGGCACAGTTTCTAACCTATACTCTATATTCGGTAGAAAACAGCCTACAGATCCTACTTTATATTGCATGGGCGTGTTGACGGCCAATACGGGCGATGTTTCGGTGGCACCATACCCTTCTAAAATACGCAAACCAAATTTTTCCTGCCAGCAGTGGCGCGTTTCTTCTTTTAGCTTTTCCGCTCCCGCCACCACATAACGCAAACTGTAGAAATCATAAGGGTGCGCATATTTGGCGTAACCGGTTAGAAAAGTATCGGTACCAAATAAGATGGTCGCATTAAAATCATAGATCAACTCGGGAATAATGCGATAATGCAAGGGAGAAGGATAAAAGAACACCCTAATGCCAGAAAGCAAAGGTAGTAAGGTTCCTGCCATTAAGCCAAAAGAATGGAACATCGGCATCATATTTAAAATAGCATCTTGTTGTGTGAAATCCATACGCGAACTGACTTGGGCTCGATTGGCTTGCAGATTGGTATGGCTTAACACAACACCTTTAGGAACACCTTCTGAACCAGAGGTAAATAAGATAACTGCTGGTTGATTGGGATCCGTATTCAGATGACGATGATAATAACAGCGGGCAAAGTAACTTCTGAATAAGCCTAAGCATTTTGTGCCAAAAGAAATTTTGCTGGGCAAATCTTCAAGAAAAATAAGTTGAATACCCTTTTCTTGTAATGATTCTACTCCAACGCTCATTTTAAGAGTTTCTAAGAATTTTTTAGAGCTAATAATATGTTTTATATTAGCCATCTCGCACACGCTCTGTAAGGTGCGTATTCCTGCCGAATAATTTAACATGGCAGGTATCGTGTTGCTAGCATGACAGGCAAAAAAACTGGTGACTGTGGCAGTGGTATTGGGCAACAAAATACCCACTTTAGCCCCTGGCTTAGTCTGTGTTTGCAGATAAGCGCCCAAGACCAGTACCTTGCCTATGAATTGTTGATACGTAAGGCGGTTACGCTGTAGGTCTTCCATGATAGGCGTTTTTTTGCCATATTTGTGGCGAGCCACGAGCAATTCTGAGAATAAAGGCCGTTGATAAAAACTGCTTTCGAACATAAGCGTAGCCATCAAATTATACAATTGTAGACTCAGTTGGTGCCGACGTTGCCGTCCCGTTATAGTAGAATCGATGGTTAATTTTCTAGAGGCCAAAATGGTTAAATGGATTTTCGGAAACCAACGCAAACGATATTTATTTTGCATGCGGGAAAAAGGCGTATATTGTGGCCCGTCAATGCGAATAGGTATAAGTTCGGCATCGGCGTGATCGGCAACCCAACCTGGCCCCTCATAAATTTTCATGACTGCACCGGTAACCGTAATACGTCCTTCAGGAAAAATAATACAGCGATTATTATTTTGTACCTTTTTAATAAGTCCCTTCATAGACAGTGCATTAGCAGGATCTATCGCAAAAACATCCACTAAATTAAAGAAAGGTTTTAACCATCGATTGGTGGCTATGTGTGTATTCACGGCAACGACAATTTTATCCGGCAAAAAAGCCGCTAACAATAAACCATCCAAAAAAGAAACATGATTGGCAATAATGACCGCTCTGGGGCTCGCCTTTTCATAATGTTCTAAGCCATGTACTTTAACCCTATACACTACCTTTAGCACTGAGCGAAATATCGTTTTCACCACGGCGTCGGGTAATAATTGGCACACTATTAACGCAATGACCGCATTCACTAGGCCTAACACTAAAAACAAATGGACTATAGATAAACCCGCGCCTAATAAAATCATGCTGGCCACAGAAGAAATCACCATAAAAAGGGCGTTAAAAATATTATTAGCGGCAATCACGCGCGCGCGGTGAGCGGGCTCTGTGCGGGTTTGTAATAAGGTATAAAGGGGCACGATGTAAATACCGCTACAAATAGCAATCAGTAACAAATCTAAACTAATGCGCCAATGGGATAGCGTATTAAAAAAAGCAAAAAATCCTATTAATTGGCCGTTGTTGGCTGTATTACTGGGGCTAGCAAAAAACAAATCGACAATAAAGACGGTAATGCCGAGGATACCCAAGGGAACGTATTTAGCATCAATACTGCCTTTTTGTATTTTGGTACACAAATACGCACCGATACCTATCCCTAAAGAAAAAAGGCTTAAAAACAAAGTGACCACACCCGAGGAAGCATGTAAAATTTCTTTGGTGTAGAGTGCTAGTAAGGTTAAGAAAATGGCGCCTACCAACCAAAACCAAGAAATACCCAGTATGCTTAAATAAACACTGCGGTTTTGCATGGCATAACGGATTACTTTAAGGGTTTCCCCAAACATATTCCAAGAGACAGGTGTACCTGTGCGGGTTACAGGTGCTTTGGGAATAGCAAAAGACGACGCTAAACCCAGGATAGCCAATAATACTATCAATATAGACACTATTTTTTCACCGTGCGGTATGCCAATTAAAATGCCGCCTAATAAGGTCCCTACTAAAATGGCTAAAAAAGTACTGGATTCAATGAGAGCCGTGCCTTCAATTAACTCTTCTTGCTGTAACAGTTCTGGTAAAATAGCGTATTTTACCGGACCAAAAAAAGCCGCTTGCGCGCCTATGAGAAATAAGGCCGACAGTAATAAAACGAGATTACCTTGAAAAAAGCCTACCGCGCCTAAGGCTACAACGACACATTCTAAAACTTTACTATAGCGCGCAATTGAGGTTTTATCGAAGCGATCCGCAAAATGTCCGGCGGTAGCCGAAAATAGAAAAAAGGGCAAGATAAACAAACCACCCCCTAAAGCAACCCACTGTTCTGCCTTGGCCTGACTCGCTACGGTGTACGCAATAAGAATAAATAAGGCATTTTTAAATAATGAATCATTCAAAGCACCTAGGAGTTGGGTTAAAAATAAAGGGAAAAAGCGTTGTGTACGCAACAAACCAAAAGAAGAATGGGTCATAGAATTGAATCATAAATAGTATAATAGTTAGCCTGCATTTTATGGGGAGTATATTATTTTGTCAAGTAGGCTAAAACCTCCTTTCAAAAAATAAGCAATAAATCAAACACTTACACTAGGATCTATTGACATTTGGTTGGTCGATGCGAAAAATGTTAACTCAATAAATCAACCAGTTAACTATTGAAAAATAGTTGGGCCAGCGATATTATGATAATTTCCACCAACACGCTAAAACTCAGCAATAATACGGCTAAAAAAATGAATTCCTCCATCCTAGTGAATGTTGATTTAGCACATGAATTGATTCATACCCAATTTCCCCAATGGGCAGCACTGCCTATCAAGCCGGTAGAGCAACAGGGTTGGGACAATAGAACTTTTCACCTAGGCGAAGAAATGACGATACGCTTGCCCAGTGCGCAAATCTATGCGGCACAAGTAAAGAAAGAACAATACTGGCTATCGAGGCTAGCACCAGCTTTACCCTTAGCGATCCCCACACCTGTGGCCATGGGCAATCCTGATAAAAATTACCCCTGGCACTGGTCCATTTACAATTGGCTGAAAGGGGATACAGCATCCGTAGAACGAATTCAAGATCTATCACAATTCGCTATTGCACTGGCTGAATTTCTGATTGCTTTGCAGCATTGCGATACCACGAAAGGGCCTATAGCCGGATCGCATAATTTTTTTAGAGGCGGTGCTCTCTCAACTTATGATGCACAAACACGACAAGCGATTGCTGCCTACCAAGATAAAGCCACCGCCAAAGCAATGACCGCCGTATGGGAGCTCGCTTTGACATCCCATTGGCCAAATCCACCTCTGTGGATCCACGGTGATATTGCTGTGGGGAATTTGCTGGTTCAAAATGGTAAACTGTGCGCAGTAATTGATTTTGGGCAATTGGGTATAGGCGATCCCGCTTGTGATTTAACCATTGCTTGGACCTTATTCACCGGAAAAAGCCGTGATGCCTTTAAGGCAGCCTTAGCATTAGATAGAGATACTTGGGCACGGGCCCGTGGTTGGGCACTGTGGAAAGCCTTAATAGCACCATTGCCAGGTGCGGAAAATAAGTCCCGACAAGTGATAGAAGCCATATTGACAGATCATTGAATTCTTGGCAATAAGCGTAATACAAAACAGGAAACTCTTATACTTAATCTTTTTTTGTCAAATCCAAAACCATCAAATGCTCATCAAAAAAAACATCGTTCATTCTAAGTGATCGCGCTTCAGTGCCGTAAATTTTAAAACCCAATTTTTGGTAAAGCTTAAGGGAAGCTACATTAACCAAAATAGACGTTAAATGTAATTGAATAAGGCCAAGATGGCTTGCGTGGATCTTAATTTCTCCAATTAATGCGCTAGCAACACCACGACCTCTGTAGTCAGGGTGAGTGTATATCCCCCAAATAACACCCTTATGATTTGCTTTCCCTAAAGTTAATCTGTAGAACCCTGCTGAGCCTATTAACTTAGACTCCATGAACGCACCAAAAATTGCGTTATTATTCAGCCCTTCTTGAAAATCCAAGTCGGACCAATTCACCTCTTCTTCATAAGAAGAAGCAAAACTCTGCGGTGAATCTTTAAGTGCGGCTAATCTGAATGATTTCCAGATCTGCCAATCTTCAGAAGTTAAACATCTTATTTTCATAAGGCTATATCTACTCACCAGGATAAGGACTAAGCTTCATTTTACTGATATTCATCACTATTTACCACTTTCATAGGATAAAAAATCCAATTTAATGCTTATATCCACGCACATGAAAATACAAATTTAAGTTGGAATATACTTACTAGAAATTAAAAAAATTTCTGAGCCGCGACCCTCAGTGAGCGGTTAAATAAAATTCATTCGCTCTGTCTTCTCCGCTCCCTGACGGTCGCAGCTCAGTTAATTCATTCTATACTTCACATCCTCAAGTACGAATGGTACCTTTATAATAAAATCATCTGTATATTAATCCCACGAACCGTTGGACTATCTAAATAATCTCGCAAATAAGTTTCAAGCGGTATATCCACCACTTTATTTTTAATGGAAGAAGCTTCTCGATACATTAAACCCTTTTCTGTACGCACAGCGAAACCCAAATGGGATATGTCGAGTTCTGTGCCAAAATTAGGTCTTACAGACCAATTAAAACGAACGATTTCAATAATACTGCCTGAAGGGATCTGCGCGAAAATAAATTCATTGGGCACACCTTGTTTATCAAACAAAGCAGTCAATGGCACATAAGGCACATGGCTTTCCTGATTGGACACATTGGCTTTTAAACCTCGCAACTTCTCGAGTAATTGCTGCTGCTCCAGCGAGGTGATTGGGGACAATAATTTAATACTGGATAAGGTTTTCTTCTCATACCATTTTTTCTTGTTAATATAGACATTAATCATTTTTGCAACAGACTGATTCTGTTGATTATGGATAGTCCCTGTTATATCTTTTATGAAACCTTGTTTTTCATTATTGGCATTCCAATCAATATTGGTAAAGTGATTGCGGTTTTGATAAGAAACCACGCCATCCTGATAATTTATTTTTTTTATCATTTGCTGAAATTCTGGTAGATTATGTGCATTGACCAGCGCCAACACGGTACTCACATAAGTCATACAATCAAAGGCATCGACTCGATATAAGGGGTCTTGATCGAATTCCCCCTCTTTTCCTTCGCCTAAAGCATCTATTTTATACGGCTGCCCCAGAAAAGCAGCGCTAAAATATTCCAGTCTTTTATTTTCTGGCTGGTTTGCATAGAGTTTGTTGAGG